>JBBSLR010000186.1:0-6144 GCA_038255045.1 Phormidesmidales cyanobacterium | reverse complement strand
TACCGCAGTCGCGCCCAGCCGGGGCAGGCAATCGTGGTGACGGGCTACCACGGGCGATCGCGCGCCGGGCTTGAGCTGCTCTTGAATCCTGAAAGGGGGCATCCCGAAACCGGGGCTGGGGTAGCCCAGGCCGATCGCGATCGCTGGGTGACGGCCCACCAGCGGCCCCAGCCCCGGTTTGATGCGATTGCCGCCCTGCAAGACCTGCTGGGAGAAGCGGGCGATACCGCTGCGATCGCCGCCATGGACTCTAGCGACGGCCTGGCTAACGCGGTGCTGCAACTGTGCCAGGCCAGCGGTGTGGGGGCAAGTCTGCGCCAGGCCGACCTGCCTATCGATGCTGCCCTGACCGCCTGGGTGGGCGAGGCCCAGGCCCTCGACTGGTGCCTCTACGGGGGCGAAGACTTTGAGCTGGTGTTCTGTCTGCCCTGGCCCTTGGCCCAAGCCCTGCAAGAACGGCTGGGAGCACCCTGCATGATTATTGGTGAAACCACGGCTATGGGTGAAATCGCTGCCGCCCCTGTCGTCGAGCTATGGCCTACCGCCGCCACCGTCCCAACCCGGCTCAGTCTCAGCCAGGGGTTTCAGCACTTTAGCTAGGGGCAGCGGTTCAGCAGGTTCTAACTTGCCGAAATCGCCCCTCCCTGCACCGCCACCCTGAGATGCCCATCGTCTAAACAATAGTGTTAGTAACGCCCACCCCCGCCAGGGATAGGGTTTAATGAAAAAATACGATCCGTATTTGGATCCATTTCTATCCATGATGGCCCATGACCTAGAGGATCTGCGACCTTTCTGCCGCGATGAGGTTGCCTTTGAGCAGCTCAAGCAGGTCTTGGCCCAGCGCGAAGCCCAGCGCGAAGCCCAGCGCGAACAGTGTTTTCGTCAGGTGGCTCAGCAGGCCCAAGATACCCAAGCGCTAGAGGCCCAGCGCCAGGCGGCGGAGGCGGCCAGCCAGACCAAGAGCCGGTTTCTCGCCATGATTAGCCATGAGCTGCGCACCCCGCTCAACTCGATCTTGGGCCTGTCGGCGCTGCTGTCTCGCCAGGTGGTTGGCCCCCTCAACCCCAAGCAAATCGAGTACCTCAACTACATCAACGGCAGCGGCGAGCATTTGCTCGCCATCATTAGCGACATTCTCGACCTCTCTAAGGTGGAGGCGGGCCAAGAACACCTGCGGCTGACGGAGGTATCGCTGCCGGGGCTATGTCAGTCTTGCTTGGCCATGGTGCAAACCCGTGCCGCTGAGAAAGGCATTGTTTTGAACTGCCACGTGGCCCCTGATGCGCTCACCTGCGTCGCCGACGAGCGCCGTCTGCGCCAAATGCTGCTCAATCTGCTGTCGAATGCGCTGAAGTTTACCCCCCAGGGGCAGGTCACCCTGACGGTGCAGGGCCGCGACGGGCTGGTGGAGTTTAGGGTCGAAGACACCGGCATTGGCATACCGGCCAACCAGCTAGAGCAGATTTTTCAGCCCTTTACCCAGCTCGACCATGACCTCAACCGCCAGTACGACGGTGCGGGCCTGGGGCTGGCGTTGACCCGGCAGCTGGCCCAGCTCCACGGGGGCCAGCTGCGGGTTGAGTCGGCGGTGGGGCAGGGCAGCTGTTTCTTTCTCTACCTGCCGCGCCAGGAAGCCGATGGCACCCCCGCTGCTGCAACACCCTGGCACCGAGATCAAGGGGGGCACAACCGCGCAGAATGCCAGCGACTGGTCGTCGTTGACAGCGATTTAGATCATCACCAGACCTTGATTGCCTACGTCAGAGCCTGCGGTTGGCAGGTGAATAGCTACCAGAGTTGGCCAGAGGTGTACCAGCACCTGCGCCAATCTCCGGCCCATCTGCCCCATTTGCTAGTTGTGGGCGATCGCGAGGCCAGCAATCCCGCCCTGCTAGAACACCTCACCCAGCTCCGGCTCCAGCCCATCAAGGTGGCCATTCTCTGGGCAGAACAGAACGCTGCTCTAGCCGTCGATGCCGCCGCCGCCGATGCCTGGATTCAGCTGCCCCTCACCATTCCTAAGCTAGAGCGCATGCTGTCGCTATAGCCATAGTCCACGGCCAGCGGCAAGAGCTGATGCAGATCGGCGATTGACTAAACTACACCGTTCAGTTAAATTCAGGGTGAGAACGCGTTTATCTCATTTCGGGTCTGCGGCTGACGCTGCCTTTTGCTTTTCCTGCAACCTTTGCCCCTGCAACGCCTATGTCTGCCCAATCTGCTCAACCCTGGAGAAGGCCGAGTTTCTGGCTATTGATTGCGGCCCTGCTGGTGGTCGGAGCTGGCTCTACCCTAGCGGTGCGCAACCTGATGCAAACTCGCCAGGCCGCCCGCGAGCAGGCCGAGCTGCCGCCACCCCGCCAGGTCAAAGTGGTGGCCCTGGGCCGAGTCGAGCCTGCCAGCCGGGTGATCAATGTGGCCACCGCCGAAGCCGGGCGGATTGATCGGCTGGAGGTGCAAAAGGGCGATCGCATCGAGGTCGGCCAAATTCTCGTCTACCTCGACACCTACGACGTGCGCCGGGCCGAGCGCGACCTGGCCGCCAGCCAGCTGGCCGAAGCCCGCGCCCAGCTCGCCGCCGAAACCACCCTGGGCAACTCCCAAGTACAGGAGGCCAGCACCCGGATTGGCCAGATCGACGGGCCGCAGCGGGCGGCGATCGCCGCCCAAGAGTCCGCCATTGCCAGCCTCCAGGCTGAGCTAGACGTAGCCGAGATTGACCTGGCTCGGTTTCAAGAGCTCAATGCCTCGGGGGCGATCTCCCGCCAAGAGCTTGACCGCCAGCAGGCCACCGTCAATCGCCTCAATGCCGACCTCGGCAACGCCGCCGCCACCAAACAGCGCCTCGAACAAGCCCGCCTCAGCGACATCAATAATGCCCAGGCCCAGGTGGTCTCGGCCCAGGCCACCACCACCCGTTCCCAGGTGGCCAGCCGGGTTGACTCCGCCGCCCAGAGTCTGGCCCTGGCCGAGGCCCAGCTGGCCCGCACCATTATTCGCGCCCCCCAGGCCGGGCAGGTGCTCGATGTCTTTGCCTACCCCGGTGAATCGGTTGCCCCCGGCGATGGGCCAATCTTGGCCCTGGGCGACACCCGCCAGATGGTCGTCGTCGCCGAGGTCTACGAAACCGACATTGGTCTGGTGGCCCTGGGTCAACCCGCCACCATCACCAGCCGCAACGGGGCCTTTAGCGACACCCTGACGGGCACCGTCAGCGAGATTGGCCTGCAAATTGCCAAAAACGACGTGCTCGACGACGACCCCGCCGCCAACGCCGATGCCCGCGTGGTCGAAGTGCGGGTGGCGGTGGATCAGAGCGAGGCGGTGGACTCCCTCACCAACCTCCAGGTTGATGTTGCGATCGCCATTGAGCGGTAGCGATGAAATTTCCCTCCCTGCCCCGCATTCCTCTGGCCTGGTACAACCTGCGCCACGATCGCCCCCGCTTACTCGTGGCCGTGGCCGGAGTCACCTTTGCGGTGCTGCTGATGTTTATGAACCTGGGCTTTCTCGGTGCCCTAGTTAGCACTACCACCAACTTTTACGACCAGTTCAACGGCGATATTTTTTTAATTTCCCCGCAGTCCCTCGAAATCAGCTCCACCAAGGCGTTTCCTCGCGAAAGGCTGTATCAGGCGGCGGGCATTGAGGGGGTGCAGCAGACCATGCCCCTCTACGCCGAGTACGCCCTCTGGAAAAACCCCGAAACCAGCCTCAGCCGATCGCTGTTTGTCTACGCCTTTAACCCCAGCGACCCCGTGTTTCTCATGCCCGAGCTAGACACGTTAGAGAAACGGCAGGCACTACAGCAGCCCAATAGCGCCTTCATCGACCGGCTGTCGCGCCCCGAGTTTGGCCCCCAAACCGTAGGCCTAGAGACCGAAGCCGACCGCCGCCGCATTACCATCGTCGGCCAGTACGACCTGGGCGGGGGCTTTGCCGCCGACGGCACCCTGATCATGAGCGACCAAAACTTTCGCCGCTACTTTGCCCCCCAGCCCCTCGACCAGATCAGCCTCGGCCTGGTGCTGCTAGAGCCTGGGGCCAACCCCCAGCGGATCAAAGCCGCCCTGCAAGAACAGCTGCCCGCCGATGTCGAGGTCTACACCAAGCCCGAAATCATCCGCAAAGAGAGCCAGTTTTGGATTCAAACCACCTCCATTGGCTTCATTTTTGGCCTGGGGGTGCTGGTGTCTTTTGTGGTGGGCACGGTAATTGTCTACCAGATTCTCTACACCGATATTCGCGACCATTTGAGAGAATACGCGACCTTGAAGGCGATCGGCTACAGCGGCGGCTATTTGTTCAAAACCGTCCTTCAAGAGGCTATTTTGCTGGCCCTGATGGGCTATGTGCCGGGGCTGATTCTCGCCCTGGGCCTTTACGAACTGGCCTACAACGCCACGGCGGGCACTCTACCCATGCAGATGACCCTGTTTCGGGTCATTTTTGTCTTCACCCTGACGGTGCTGATGTGTGGGTTGTCGGGGCTGATTTCTGTCCGCAAAGCCGTCACCGCCGACCCAGCGGAGGTGTTTGCATAATGCAGCGCACCCCCCTTGCCCTCCTAAACCTGGTGCACGATCGCAAGAAATTCCTCACCTCCATGGCCGGGGTGGCCTTTGCGGTGCTGCTGATGTTTCTCTTTACCGGGTTCAAAAACGCCCTTTACGACAGCCAGACCCAGCTGCTAGAACAGCTCAACGGCGAAATTGTGATCATCAACCGGCTCAAAGAAAATATGTTTGTGCCGCGCTCCTTTGCCCGCCGCCGCCTCTACCAGGCCCAGGCCTTTGACGGCGTCGAAGGGGGCTACGCGCTCTACCTCAGCGACGCCCGCTGGAAAAACCCCGACACGGGCAAAACTCGCCCGGTGCGGGTGATCGCCTACAACCCCTCTGACCCGGTGCTGACTATGCCTGCGGTGCTGGCCCGCCAGCAAGCGCTGCGGCTGCCCAATACCGCCCTGATCGACAGCCGCTCCCGCGATGAGGTGGGGCCGCGCGAAACCGGGGTGATTACCGAGCTGGCCGATCGCGAGATTCGCATTGTCGGCACCTTTAGCCTGGGCACCGACTTTGCCTCGGGCAACGGCAACTTGATCATGAGCGACCAAAATTTTCTGCGGTTTTTTGCCAATCGCGGCCCCGAAGAAGAAGAGCGCAGCTTTGCCACCGCCGACATTGGCCTGCTGCGGGTGGCCCCCGGCACCGATATTCCCCAGCTGGTGGCATCTCTGCGCGAGGGATTACCCCAGGACGTGCTGGTGCTGCCCATGGCTGGCCCCGAGGGTTTCATCGCCCGCGAGCGCACCTACTGGGAAGAAAACACCAACATTGGTTTTGTGTTTTCGCTGCTGACCACCATGGGCTTTGTGGTGGGCATCATTCTGGTCTACCAAATTCTCTACACCGACGTGGCTGACCACTGGTCAGAATACGCCACCCTGAAGGCGATCGGCTACGACAACGCCTACCTGTTTGGGGTGGTGATGCAAGAGGCGATCATTCTCTCGGTGCTGGGGTTTATGCCGGGGCTGCTGATCAGCGCCCTGTTCTACAACCTGGGGGCGGCGGTCACCGGCCTGCTGTTTCAGCTCACCCTCCAGCGAGTCGTTAACATCTACATTATGACCTTCACTATGTGCCTAATTTCTGGCGCTGTGGCCGTTCGCAAGGTGCAGCGCACTGACCCCGCCGAGGTATTTGGGCTATGAATTCTGCTCCCCTATCCACCGTGCCGCCTGTCGAGGCGTCGATTCAGGTGCGCGACCTCAGCTACTTCTTTGGCCGGGGCGACCTGCGCAAGCAGGTGCTGTTCGACATCAGCCTCGACCTGCACCCCGGCCAGATTGTGATTATGACCGGCCCCTCTGGCTCGGGTAAGACCACTCTGCTAACGCTGATCGGGGCGCTGCGATCGGCCACTGAGGGCAACCTGCAAGTTTTGGGCACAGAACTGGTGGGGTTGGGCGATCGCCATCTGGTCGAGATTCGCCGCAACATTGGCTTTATCTTTCAGGCCCACAACCTGTTTGAGTCGCTCACCGCCGCCCAAAATGTCGAGATGGCGGTGGAGCTAACCGGCAACCTGCGCGGCAAGCGCCAGCAGGCGGTGGATATGCTCAGCCACCTGGGTCTG
>JBBSLR010000185.1:0-6181 GCA_038255045.1 Phormidesmidales cyanobacterium | reverse complement strand
CGTGGCTCCTGAGCGAGTGTCGATCATTGTTGAGGGGCGCTTGGGCGAAAGCGTTGCCGCCGCCCAAGGGGGCGTGGATGAGGCCGTGCTGATTGATGAACTCAACCAGGGCGACATGGTGGGTCTTAGCCCCCTGCTCGAGGGGCCTAACCTGACGGCGGTAACCGCGCTGGTGCCGTCGCTGGTGCTGTCGCTGCCCATGCCCCAGCTGCGGGCCAAGCTAAGTGAGGATGTGGCCTTTGCGGCTCATTTTTACCAGGCGATCGCCCTTCAGCTCTCGGCCCGTCTGCGCCGCATTTTTGAGCACTCCAACCGCATTCGATTTTGGGGCGGGCAATCCGGCAGCGACGTGCTGACGGTGTTTGGCGAACTGCGCGACAGCGATATTGACTGGCTCACGGCCTTTGGGGCGATCGAGACCATCCCCGCCGATCGGGTGCTCTTGCAGACGGCCCGTCCGGTTGAGTCGCTTTACATTTTGCTTGAGGGCCAGATGGCGATGTCGGCTCCCCAAGACAGCTTTAACCCCTTGGCCCTGTGCTTTTTGGGCCTCGAAAAGAGCACCCGCGACCAGCCCGTCTTTGCCACCCTCAACCAGGGCAGCATGCCGGGCATGATGTCGTTTTTAGACTTTCGGCCCCTGCCAGTGACGGTGCGAGCCACCACCGAATCGCTGATCTTTGCCGTGCCGCGCCAGACTCTAGCCACCAAGCTCCAGGTTGACGACAGCTTTGCCTCCCGCTTTTACCGGGTAATTGCCATGGGGATTATGGAGCAGCTCCAGACCGCGAGCATGGGCCTGGTGGAACCCGGTGCAGCAGGTAAAGCTATGGATGATGAAGAGTTGGATATGGACGATCTCCAACAGGTGTCAGAAGGGGCGAAAAAGTTTGGCTGGATGCTGACCCAGCTGGGGGTGAACCACCATGGCTGAGCGCCAGAGCCTGTTTCGGCAAGAATCCCTAGAGCGGCTGTCATCCCCCGAGCGGCTGGATGAGCTGATGAAACTGGTGACGCTCAAGACCTGGCTGCCCCTTGGCACCGTGGGCGTGCTGCTGGGGCTAGGTTTGCTATGGAGCATCTTTGGACGGGTGCCCGTCACTACCCACGGCAAAGGGCTGCTGGTGCAAGAAGACGATTCTCCGCAGTTGGTAGCGATTCTGCTGTTCGACAACCGCTACCGAGGGCAGCTGCGCGCCGGTATGGAGGTAGTACTGATGCCCGAAACCCTAGTGGCCTACAACGAGCCGGGGGTAGCTGCCGAAGTCATCGAGGTAGTTGAACCCACCGCCCTTACCCTCAGCCAGGCGCGCCAGGGAGAAGACCCCTACGCGGGCGGGCTAGAGGTGTTGGCCCACCTGACCCCCATGGCCCAGGCGATGCCGCCCAACACCATCGTGCCAGGCGTGGCGGTGGAGGGGCGTATTACCCTGGCCCAGAAGCCGCCGATTGTGTTTGTGCTGCCCTTTTTAGACAGGTTTTGAGACGGGGCACAAAATCCCTGACCGGCAGGGGTAGGGGTGGGTCAGCCCAGCCTCTGAGACCCACCCCGCCCGGCGGGCACCCCTTCCAGGCGGGGACGGCGATGCCCCATGTAGACGTTAGGCACCCTGATCATGGTCTTCCTCATTCCCCCTACCCACCCCCGGCCCAAGCGGGTCAAAACCCCCACCGTGCTGCAAATGGAGGCGGTAGAGTGCGGTGCGGCGGCCCTGGGCAAGGTGCTGGGCTACCACGGCAAAATCGTGCCCCTGGCGGAGCTGCGCCAGGTCTGCGGCGTATCGCGCGACGGGGTGACCGCCGCCAGCCTGCTCAAGGCGGCCCGCAGCTATGGCATAGAGGCCAAGGGCTTTAAGAAAAGCCTGGAGCGGGTGCTGGAGCTGGAGCCGCCCTTGATTGTGTTCTGGCACTTCAACCACTTTTTAGTAGTCGAAGGCCAAGATTCTCGCTGGGTCTATCTCAATGACCCGGCCACTGGCCCCCGCCGGGTCACCCTCACTGAGTTCGACGAGGGCTACACGGGCATTGCTCTTACCTTTGCCCCAGGGCCAGAGTTTCAAACCGGCGGGCGCAGGCCGGATATGGCGCGATCGCTCTGGCAGCGGCTCCACCGCTCCTGGGGCATTTTGCTGCTGGCGTTGATTGCTGGATTATTTCTCGTATTGCCCGCCCTGGTGCTGCCCGCCCTCAGCCGCATTTTTGTCGATTCGGTCTTATTAGAAGGACGGTTTGACTGGCTGCCCTATCTGTTGATCGGACTATTGCTGACGGCGGTGGTGCAGGGATGGCTAACGGCGTTGCAGCTCAGGTATCTGCGATCGCTCCAGATCAAACTCGCCGTGGGCATGACCAGTCGCTTTGTTTGGCATGTGCTGCGGCTGCCCGTGGGCTTCTACGCCCAGCGGTTTGCGGGGGAAATTGCCAGCCGCATTCGCCTCAATGATGAAGTGGCCACGGTGCTGTCGGGGCGGCTCACCAGTACTTTAATTAGCCTGGCGCTGGTGCTGTTCTATGCGCTGGCGATGGCCCAATATGATCTGCTGCTGACGGCGATCGCCGTGGGCTTTGCCGCCATCAACGTCGCCACCTTGCAGTGGATTGCCCGTGAGCGGGTGAATGCTAACCTGCGCCTGTCGCAGGAAACGGGGAAGGCGGCAGGGGTGGCGATCTCCGGTCTGCAAACCATGGAAACCCTCAAAGCCTCTGGCCTCGAGTCTGACTTCTTCGCCCGCTGGGCTGGCTACTACGCCAAATCGATCAACGCCCAGCAAGATCTCGGCCTCACCAACCAAATCCTCGGTGTCTTGCCCGGTCTACTCTCCGCCCTGTCCAGCCTGGCCCTGCTGGTGGTCGGCGGCTGGCGCGTCATCAACGGCGACCTCACCATCGGCATGCTCGTCGCCTTTCAGCTGCTCATGGTCAGCTTCCAGCGCCCCGTCAACAACCTGGTGCGCTTCGCCAGCACGTTGCAAACCCTGCAAGGGAATCTGACCCGGCTGGATGACGTGCTGGGAAACTCGATAGATCAGCAGCTTTTGAGCGATGAGGAGCTGAGGGGATGGGGAAATCAGGAGGAGCACGAAGAACAAAATTGTTACCCACCCACTCACCCACTCACCCACCCCCACCGCCTCACCGGCACCATCACCCTCCACGACCTCGCCTTCGGCTACCATCCCCTCGAACCACCGCTGATTGAGGGATTGAGCCTATCGATTCAACCAGGTCAGCGGGTGGCCCTAGTTGGGGGCAGTGGGTCGGGTAAATCAACTGTGGCGAAGGTGATTGCCGGACTGTATGAACCCCGCGCTGGCACCATCTACCTCGACGGCGTGCCCCGCGCCCAAATTCCCCGCGCGGTGCTGACCAACTCGATCGCCGTGGTGGAGCAAGACATTTTGATTTTCGAAGGCTCCATTCGCGACAACCTCACCCTGTGGGATACCACCATCCCCGAGTTAGAGCTACGCCGCGCCGCCCAGGATGCCGCCATTGAAGCCGTCATTTTGGCCCTGCCCTATGGCTACAGTGCATCTCTATTAGAAGGGGCCGCAAACCTCAGCGGCGGCCAGCGCCAGCGGCTCGAAATCGCCCGCGCCCTGGTGGGCAACCCCTCGATTTTGATTCTCGATGAAGCCACCAGCGCCCTCGATACCGAAACCGAGCAAATTATTGACCAAAACCTGCGGCGGCGCGGCTGTACCTGCATCATCGTCGCCCACCGCCTCAGCACCATCCGCGACTGCGACGAGATTTTGGTGTTTGAGCAGGGCAAGGTCGTGCAGCGCGGCACCCACGAGGCGCTGTGGGAGGAGGGAGGGCTGTACCGCAAGCTGATTCAAAGCGAGGGCGGGTGATGGGAGATTTACGCATATCACTCCGGTGAAAATCCGGTGATCGCTTCCCCTCTGGGGGGGGATTTTCTGGCCTAATTTCTCCCTACTTTGGCTTCCATGACTTTTACCACCCTTGCCGCTACTCACCACACCATCACGGCCAACCAGCCGCTGCTGCTCACCGACCCGACTCAGCTCTGGCAGGTGAAATCTGGCCGGGTCGCTGTCTTCGCCGTGCCCATGGGCAACGGCCAACCCAGCGGCGAGCGGCGCTTTCTCTTCATCGTCCCCGCCGGGGAAGCCCTCTTTGCCGCCGATATCTGCCCGGTCACCCACCTGGGCCTGATGGCCGTCGCGGTCGAACCCGCCGAAATTGCTCCCCTGCCCCTGAGCGAAACCGACGCTAACGACTGCCCCACCCCTCGGCTCAAAGCCCTGGTCGATCCCTGGATTCATCACTGGGGCACCATCGACGGCTTTCCTAAACCCGCCCAAACTGACCAGGTGCCCGAAATCCACTACATTTCCCTCACTCGCGGCCAGGTCTGCCGCCCCGACACCCAGGTGCTGTGGATTCGTATGCAGCAGGGCACCGCCACCTGGATGGGTAACCCCGCCTTTCCCCTCACCGCTGATTTGGGCTGCTTTCCCCTGGGCCAGGGCACCTACATGCAGGCCCAGGATCACATCGAGTTTTTCGCCCGCCCCACTGCCGAGGTCACCAGCCGCAAGGTGCTGATTCGCGGCGTGGCCCAGCTCCACCGCTACGGGTTTAGCACCATCGAGCAGATCGACGCCCGCCAGCAGCGCCTGGGTCTGAAGCGATTCCAGCAGCGCCAGCAGCTCAACCAAACCGTGACTGAGAATGTCGTCCACAGCCTGGCCGGGGTTTTGGATGGCGACGGGGTTGATGCTACAGAATCGCCGCTGCTTGCTGTGGCCGGAGCCGTCGGCAAAGCCTTGGGAGTGACCATTCAGCCCCCGGCCGCCTCGGAGAATGCAGCGCGGATAAAGGAGCCATTGAATGCAATCGCCCGTGCCTCCCAACTGCGCATTCGTCGGGTGCTGCTGCGGGGTGAATGGTGGCGGCAGGACTGCGGCCCGCTGGTGGCTTACACGAAGGAGGGGCGATCGCCCGTTGCCCTGCTGCCCATGGCTGGCCCTCGGTACGAGATTTATGCACCGGGGGGGATAGTGGGGGCCGTGGGTCAACTATCTGCCAATGGAGAGCGCAAGTTGAACGGTGGACGCGACCCACGCTACGCGTCATCCCCCTTTCAAAATCTAAAATCCAAAGTCCAAAATTCGCCAGATCCAGGGCAGACACGGGGGTCTGCTCCTACCCACCCACTCACCCACTCACTCCTCACCCCCACCCTCGCCGCCCAGCTCGACCCCGTCGCCTTCGTCTTCTACCGTCCTCTGCCTAGGGAAACCCTCAATGCCCTTTCCCTACTGCGGTTTGCCTTTCGCGGCCAGGGGCGAGACTGGCTGATGATTGGCCTCACCGGGGTTGCCGCCACCCTAATCGGCATGGTGGTGCCCCAGGCCACGGCGGTGCTGGTGGATACGGTGGTGCCCTACGGCGATCGCGCTCTGCTCTGGCAAATTGGCCTGGGTCTGCTGGCGGCGGCCTTTGGGGCGGCGAGCTTTCAGCTGGCCCAGGCGATCGCCACCCTGCGAGTTGAGACCGGGGCCGATGCCTACCTGCAAGCCGCCGTGTGGGATCGGCTGCTGACGCTCAAGACCGGATTTTTTCGCCAGTACCCCACGGGTGACCTGGCCTCACGGGTGTCGAGCATTAGCACCATTCGCCGCAAGCTCAGCGGCTCGGCTTTGCAGGGCATCTTTGCGGGTGTTTTCTCGCTGCTGAACCTGGGGTTGCTGGTCTACTACAGCCCGTTGCTGGCTGGGGTGGCCCTGGTGGTCGGCCTAGTGGTGGTGGCGGTTACCGTGGCCTCGGGGCTGGTGCTGGTGCGTCGCTATCGCCCCCTACTCGAAATTCAGGGCCAGCTCTACGGTCTGATGGTGCAGCTGATCAACGGTATATCTAAACTGCGCATGGCTGGGGCCGAGGAGCGGGCCTTTGCCGCCTGGGGACAGCGCTACGGTCAGCAGCTGCGCCTCACCCTCAGCACCCAGCAGCTCGAAGATGGGGTGGCGGTGTTCAACACGGTGCTGCCGATTGTGACCACCGTGGCGCTGTTTTGGCTGGCTAGCCAAATGCTGGGCCGGGCCGACGCGGGGCTATCCACGGGTACATTCCTGGCCTTTTCGGTGGCCTTTGGCACCTTCATCGCCGGGGCCACCAGCCTCAGCGATACCCTGGTAGATCTGCTGGATGT
>JBBSLR010000184.1:0-6195 GCA_038255045.1 Phormidesmidales cyanobacterium | reverse complement strand
CCTGCCCCAGCCACAAATCTGTGACGCAGACTGCCCTGGCATTGAGCTGCGCCATCAGGCAACCGCTGCCGGTGAACCCATCGACCATCGCTGGGCCGCCTTGACCCAGCTTCAGCAGCGGCTTCACCCCCCCGATGCCTAGAACGCCGGAACAGAAACCCGGTTTCTTGGGCAGAAGGCTAGTCATGTCGTTAGATCAACGACGAAGAAACCGGGTTTTTAGCCATACTGTACCGATGCTCTAGGATTGTTCTGCTCCTTGGTTGAAACACAGCCCCAGTCCGAGGCTTTGAGCTTTCTGCGTCTGGTTTTCTAGGATCGAGTCTTTGCGCTGCCAGCTACCACCCCGGAGAAGCAGCATAAAAATGACGGGTCACAGTAAATCTTGCTTGGTTACCCCCGATTCCTCTGGGCAAATGCCATTTGCCCCTACGGTTGGCCTTGAAGAATCAGGGTTATGTGATTCGGATTTGGGATCACCTACCCACTTACTCACCCACCCACTCACTTCACCCCCCGCAGAGCCACACTCCACCGCTTTGGCTTACTCTTAGTGCGGGCCGTGACATGCCAAACCCGGCTACCGCAGAGGTGGTTTACCACCGCCACCATGCCGATCAGCACCTTGAGCCAAAAGTAAAAGGGCGACAGCAGGCAGTACATCAGCCCGTGGCGGCGAGTATAGGTAGACCCCGCCGGGCGCAGCCCCATGGCCACCGCCACCTGGAGCACCACGCTCACGGTGAGCAAGCCCATCAGCACCAGGTTGAGGGTCTCAAAATCGAGGTCGCGATTGCGATCGCTCACAAAAATACTCAGCAGCATTGGCACCACCTGCCACACCAGCGGGTAAAAGCACTGGCTAAACAGCAGCATCAGCACCCAGTAGGGCTTTTGTACGGCGTCTAAGTGGGGCGATCGCAACACTTGACCCATGTACAGACCCGCCACCTCTAGCCAGCCCTGGCTCCACCGCTGGCGCTGGAGCCACAGCCCGCGCAGGTTGTCGGGGGCCAGCTCAGTGGTGACAATGGCCGGGTCATGCACCAGTCGGGAGCCCTCCACCACCCCCCGCCCCGTAGCGTCAATGACTTCAGTCAGGCGAGCTGAGTGAAAGCCCACCTGGCGCAGGGCGGCGGTGCGCCAGTACCCATTCGAGCCGCCAAATAGGGCTGTGTCAGCCAGCAGCGATCGCCCGTAGTGGCTGACGCCATAGATGCACTCAAACTCCACCGCGATCAGCTGCGTCAGCCAGCTATCCTCAGCATTGCGAATCATGTTGCGCCCCTGCACCACGTCGTAGCGGCCCTGGCTGAGCCAGGGCCAGGCTCGAGCCAGGCAGTCTGCCGCCGGGTGGTGGTCAGCATCAAAAATGCCCGTTATCTCGCCGCGCACCATCGGCAAAGCCATGTTCAAATTCTCGGCCTTAGATTGGCTTTGGGCCACCGGCAGCAGCACCAGGGCCGGGTAGCGCCGAGCCAGGGCCTGCAAACGACTCTCCACGGGCAGCGGCGTCGGCGTGTTGTAGGCCAGAATAATTTCCCAGCCCGCCGCCGGAGGCGTCACCTGGGTCAGCCAGTGGAGCAGGGTGTCTTCAATAATGTCTTGCTCATTGGGCAGGTAGGCGACCACCACCACCGAGGTAAACGGTGCCGCCAAAGCTGAGGGTAGCCGCGCTAACTTTGGTTCGCGGGTCGATCTGACCATAGATAGAGTTTGAATTCCCCCCGCCAGGCAGGGTAAACCGCTGCTGACCCCGGCTAGGCTGCCTTCTTCAAGCGGGACTTTGTCAAGCAAGACATGCTCAAGCGAGACCTGTTCAAGCGAGACCTGTTCAAGCGAGACCTGTTCAGGCGGGGCCATGGGGTGCGAGTCTGATCTAAACAGCCCCAATCTCCGGCCCAGGTGTTGAATCAGGCCCCGGCTAGGGCGATGGTTTAAACCCCAGGCCCTGCCCCAGGCGCCCCCCCAGGCGCCATAAATGACAACGGCGGTTTCGGCATTGATCACCACGAGGCCAACTATAGACACCACCACCAGCGCCCCTTGCAGTAGCCACAGGCTGTATCCCTGATTGAGCCAGGTAATGTAAACCGTCATCGGCAGCCCCAATAGCAGGGTACTCACCCAAAAAAGCCGCCTGGCATAGGCCAGAGCAGGCTCAGCAAACAGCGCCAAGCTCGACTTCATAGGCGTAGATTAACTCCCTATAGAGCGTGAAGAGAATAGATAACAAAGGCTGTCTAGGAATCAAATTCCCATCAGCTGGGGTAACCCCCCAGATCAGGTTTAGACTCCTGCACAAAGAATTGTCTGCTAATTCTCCCAAAAAAGAGCAAATTTTGCGTCTATCTGTGGGGCAATTACTGTCACGGCCCGATGCGCCTCCCCCAGCGAGATGATCTATGGGCATGTATGGGGCCGATCTGTAGCGGACCGAGGTGCCCCTAGCCCCGCATGTCGCCATCCTGGCCGTCGCGGCGGTAGCGGGGGGTGCGCCAGCCGCCGCCCACTCCGCGCAAAATGCCCCGGCCAATCAGGCCAATGCCCCGACCAATCACGTCGGTGAGCACGTAGACAATGCCGCTGCCCACAAACGATACCGCCGAGCGAAACCGGGGAGAAACCGCGTCGCGAGCCTCTACCGCTAGGGTCACCGCCCGCTGTAGGCCCGAGAGCTGATCTAGCTCATCCCGCCGGGGCGAGTAGATCAACTGTGACTGAATGCCCCGCTCGGTAAAGCCAAACAGTCGATGCTGGCTTTCAAAAATGGCCTTGGGGTCGTTGACCAGCCCATCCCAGCGGTAGCGCCAGGAGAGGTCGTTGCGAAACCGCTCAATGTCGCGGCTGGTGATCATGCGGCGCTGGTAGAGGTTCTTTTTGAGCATTTCCACGTCGGCAAAGTTGTTTAGTAGCGGCTGCACCACGGCGTTGGCCAGCTGAATCAGCAGGTGCTCTAGCAGCTCTTGGCTGCGGGCCAGGGCCAGGGGGGCGGCGGCTTCGTAGAGGCTGCCGTCGACCACCATTGACTCGTTAAACAGCAGGTGGCCCAGCACCAGGGGCACCAGGGGAATGCGATCGAGAATGGCGGCCTGTACCACCGGGGCCTCGGCCAGCAGGGCGGGCACTACGGGCTGCTCTAGGTTGTCAACCTGGAGGGTGTAGTAGCGGCCAAAGTAGTCGGTAATGGTGGCTTCCCACAGATCGCGCAGCACCAGGGGACTTTTTTCGCTCAGCTGACCCGGCGGTATGTCGGCCTGGCGCAACTGGTCGAGGGCGTCTTCAAATTTGCGCAACACCAGGTAAAACAGCTCTCGCTTTTTGTCGTCGCGCAGAATGTCGCTTTCGAGCGGGGTGCCGCTGGTGTTGTCGAGCAGCCCCTGGAGCTTGCTAAACACCCGCTCAAACACCAGGGTCGCCAGGTCGCCCTGGTTCAGCGCCAGCCGCTGGTTGAAGACCGGCGCTAGGGAGTCATCGCCTCTGGCGATCGCCAGGGCATCGTCAGCAGATCCCGCTGCCCCCAAGCCCGCTCTGGGTCGCTGGGGCGGCAAACCGCCGCCCCGCTCGTACGATGGGGCCAGACGGTCTGCTCCGATCGCTCGACTGGGGCCACCCGTCGCCCCGGGCTGACTCGGGTCAGCAACGCTGGGCGTTGCCAGCAGGCGGCGCACCAGCCAGCGAGCCGCCTTGAGTTCACGGTAGCGGCCGGCCAGCAGCGCCTCAGCTACCAGCGACCCCCGGCCCCGGCGTTGCTCTGCCTCGATCTGCGCCATCACCGCCTCAATCTGCTGCACCGACGATCGCCGCAGGCTGATGCGCAGGGAGTCTAGCCCCCTCGGCAAGGGCTGCACCGCTGGGGAAGCCTCTCTAAAGACCTGGTTTTGGGGAGCATTGGCGATCGGGCCGCTCGGGGCGCCTGAACCCTGCCCGCCCCGAGTGGCCAGCTGCTGAATCAGATCGTCTAGATCGGCTACGGCCATGCCCCTGGCCCCAAACCCGTCGGCCCCCATCTGCTGGGCGGCAGCCTCGAGCACCGGCTCGGCCCGGACGCTGAGCACCAGCACCGGCAGGGTCGGGTAGCGGGCCTTGATGTCGCCACAGAGGCGCAGCCCCGGCAGCTGGTGGGGTTGACCCGCCCCCAGGCCCAGGTCGAGAATCACCAGGTCGAGGTCGGGTCGGGGGGCATCCGCTGGCCTCGACCAGGCATCTGCCCAATCGGGGGCGGGAGCTGGAGTCCAGCCGGGGATAGTCTCGGGCGGTAAGCCGTCCCCCATGACAGCGCGGCTGACCAAAATCGCCAGGGCATCTTCAGCCTGGCTGGCCTCAGCCACCACCGCATAGCCAGCGGTCTGCTCTAGCCAAATGCGCAGACCCAGCCGAAACACCGGGTCTTCGTCGACCAGCATCAGCCGCAGGGGGGGCACTGTCATTGTGAGCCTGCCGCTGACGAGTCAGACGAGTCGCCGGGGGTGGGTCTGCCCTCGGCCTCCCAGATCGACCAGATGTAGGCGCGCTCGGCTCGCCACAGGGCGATCGCCGTCTGCGCTTCCCCAGACAGCGCCCGCCCCGCCCCGATCTGGCTGGCTAGGTTGATCGCCGCCGTCAGGCTACCGCCGTAGGCCAAATCCTTAGCCTCAGCCAAGATGGGCTGATCTTCAGCGGTCTCAATGGCTGCCGTCCAGTCTTGCACCAGCCCCTGGGCACGGCTATAGAGGGCGCGGCTAGGGGCAATTTTGAGGGCTGCGGCGATCGCTTCTGCCAGGTTGCCCCCATCGGCCAGGGCCACCGCCGCATCGAGAATTGGGCGATCTTCAATCACCTGAATTTCTTGCTGCCACTCGGCTACCAGGGTCTGGGCCTCAAGTCGCAGCGCCCGGCCCAGGGCCACCGCTTCGGCCTTGGCGATCGCGGCCTCTAGCTCGGGAATGGTCCCCGGTCGAGCCAGACTGCGGGCCTGGGCCAAAATCGGGCGGTCTTCGATGCGCTGAATGTTGGCCTGCCACTGGGCCACCAGGGTTTGCCCCTGAATCCGCCGAGGCCGACCCACCTCCACCAGCTGGGCCTGGTGCACGGCCCAGTTGTAGGTGATGCGCTGACCCAACCTAGCCACCATCTCGCTAAACTTTAGCCGTCTGAGATCGCTGAGCTGTTCGCTCCACTGCTCTACCGAAGATAGGTCAGCCGCCCCGTAGGGACTGTTCGCTGGCAGCTGATGAATGGCGCTAGTGGCCTCCATGAGGCCAAACAGGTGGCCGTAGCGGGGGGCGAGCCCCTCGGTGGGTTCGGCCTGGCGGGCCAGGCGCTGGGCGTGGCTCAGGTGCAGCAGCTCCTGGCCGGCCCCGGCCAGGTGGGGGCGGGGGGGCACGGCGCTGGCCAGCTCTAGGGCGCCGGTGCGATCGCCCACCTGCCAGCGCTGTAACGCCACATCCAGCACGGTTTTGCTCCAGCGATCGACGTCCTCTTCTGCCGCCTGCCACACCTGGCTCCGCAGGTCGATGGAGCGGGCCAGCACCACCGCCCGGTACAAGTTATCAATCTGGTTGGTGCCCGCCAGGGCGCGGGCTTCGAGGAGCTGATTCCAAGCCCGCTGCTCGATCAAAAACTGCCGCTGCCAGTGCAGGTAGCGGATGGTCAGCCAGTAGTCGCCCTTGAGGGCTTTAAACTCTTGCAGGTGCGCCTTAGCTAAATCCCAGTCGCTGGCGGCCAGGGCGGGCCTGAGCTTAGCCTCGATCGCCTGGCCCTGCTGCCAGTCTTGCCGCCACTCAAAAATCACCGCCTGGGCGGGCGGGCGCAGGGGCGTATCGAGGGGAATTTGGCCCGCTAGCGCCACCGCATCGTCGAGCTTGCCCGCCTGGGCCCAGCGGTTAGCTAGCAACAAGATCTGCTCCGAGGCATCCTGCAAAATTTCTTGGGCATCTTCGTAGTCGGCATTGGTTCGCGGCCAGCTGGCGGTCAGCAGCACCGCCTGCACCAGGTTGTTGGGTTCGCCAGTGCGAGCCTGGGCCTTGGCACAGTACAGCAGATCGCTGGCCGAGTTAAAGGGCGTAATCTGTTCGCAGTCGGGCAGCGGTGGAATCCGGGTTAGCCACATCAGCGCCCAGCCGCAAAATATGCCCGACCCGGTCAGCAGCAGCAGCCAAAGGGTGATCCACACCCACTGCCAGGGGTTAACCTGGTGGTTTGGCCCTGGGCGCT
>JBBSLR010000183.1:0-6202 GCA_038255045.1 Phormidesmidales cyanobacterium | reverse complement strand
TAGCCGTGGCTCGCTAGGTGCTCTGCTAAATACGCCAGGGTCTGCCGACTAGAGGCGGCTCCGTGGCTCATCACCACCACGGACAATGAGCCAGGGGGAGCCGATCGCGTGGGTAGGTAGATCGGCCACTGGCCGGGTCTGGCGCAGAGGGTTCACAAACTCAATGGTGCGCTGCTCCCAGGCCATGCTCCCCAGCTGCGCTGGTGGTTCCTGGGGTAATTCTTGGGGTGACTCCTGGGGTGACTCCTGGGGAAAGGCGGTTGGCAGGTTATCTCGCTGGGCCTGGGCTTCTATTTCTATTGCCGCCAGCACCGTCTCTCGGCGCTGAAAGAACGTCTGACCTTCGCCCAGCAGCTGCCGGGTCAACCCGTAATTGATCTGCACCGTGTCTAGGGGAAACCACTCTAGCACGTGCATAACCGTTAGCCCTGGCTCCTCAGCTGCCGCCAAAATTAGACTGGCCCGCAGGGCCGAAAACCCGCTGCTGTAGTGATTGGTCTGAATCAACTCGCCCAATTGCTCTAGCAGTCGCATTCCCACAGGAGAATAGGTCAGCTCGCTGACCGTGACCACATCTAGCGGAAAGGGTCGATTCAACCATGCGCGCAGGCCCTGTCGCTGGGCTGGGGTTAGCCGCCCAGCGACAGGGCGCAGACTGCCCTGCACTTCGCCAGTATTGGCAAAGTGCTGAATATCGTCGAGGCGAATGGCGATCTCAACGGGGCCGTAGAAAAACTCGATGCGCTCGGCGGCAACCCCCGGCGCTGCCAGCAGCCCGACGCTCAGCCCAGCCGTCGCCCCCAGTGCCCACTTGCCTGCTGTGTTTAGCCAACCCATAGCACTTGATTACGATTCATAGAATGCGATCGCTCCTAGCCGCCAGTTTCCGACAATTGCAACACCTGTGCTGTGTCATCCCTAACGCCGCAGCGCTTTGAAAGCCAAATTGGGAAACAGGCCGCTGGCCACGGCAAACTGTACCCAGGCGGTGGCCAGGGTCTCTAAACTACGGGCTACGCCTAGCCCGCCCGTGTCGATCGCAGTGTAGCCGCAGTCTGCAATCAGCGCGGCCACGGTGGCTTTGGCGGCGGCGTCATCACCGCAGTAGAACAGGCTGGGGCAGTCGCCCTCAAATTCCCGCGACTCGGCAGCAATAATTTCGGCAAAGGTGAGATTAAACGCTTCTACCACCTTGGCCTGGGGTGCCAACTGCTGCACCTGCTCCGCCACAGAAATCGTTAAATCTGTAGCCAGCCCAATGGTTTGCCCGGTGAAATCGGGACGCAGCCCGCTGACGCAGGTGATGATGATTTTGCCGTCAAAGGGGCTACCGGCGGCGATCGCATCCTCCAGCAGCGGCAGTGCCACCGCCAGCATCACTACCTCGCTTTGGGCCACGGTCTCAGCCGGGGTGCCCACTTGGGCATTAGGTCCTGCTGTTTCAGCCAGATGCCTGAGCTTGGCCTGATCCCTGGAGTAGGAAAAGATTACCTTATGGCCCGCTTTGGCCCAGAGTAGACCCAGCCCAGCCCCCATATTGCCCGCGCCTAAAATACCAATTTTCATAGGTTGCTTAGCCTCATACTGGCTGGGGCAGCATTGCCGCCATCGACTTCTCTAGCCCCTTAGGGTCGCTGAGCAGCTGAGCCGCCATGGCCTTGGCCTGCTCGCCAGGGTAAACGTCCTCAACGCCATCAATAACCCCCTGGAGCGCCTCTTGGGTCACAGCTTCTGGGGCTACTTTAGGGGGTGGAAAATCTTGACTGCTCTTGGTGTCTACCGTTGCTGGCATGACGCCAACCACTAGCGTGTTCTGCGCAGCTAGCTCCGCTCGTATGCCCTGGGTTAAGATATAGCTTGCACCTTTCGACGCGCTGTAGGAGGCGTTAGTAGGGAAGTTAACTCGACCTAAAATGCTCAGCATATTAATAATAGCCCCGCCGCCGTTGGCTTTTAACACGGGTGCAAAGGCCCGACACATCGCCAAAGTACCAAAGTAGTTAACTTCCATTTCGGCCCTTGCCGCAGACAGGTCTGGGACAGATATAAGCTGCTTTGACAGGGCAATTCCCGCGTTATTAATCAGTAGATTTACATCGTCGCACTGGGCTGCTGCCGCTGTAACCGATGCTTCATCAGTGATATCTAAGGCAATCGGGACAATCCGATCGGGGTCAATCGCAACCAGGTCTTCTAAACTACTTAGCTTCCTAGCTCCAGCATAAATTCGAGCTGCACCTAGAGAGCGCAAGGTTTCAATAAAATATTTGCCGATACCGCTGTTAGCTCCGGTCACTAACGCCACAGCTTGCTCTATCTGCATATTCGATTCCTTTGGATAGCCAAGTTTCTATAACGGTATACTGGCAGTCGTGATTTGAACAGTACTTACCTTTTTGTAACCACCAAATATCGTATTTAAATTTGAATAATGTCAGAAATAGCCACCGAGGGCACAGAATTTGTTCAGGCCACTCTAAAAGTTTTGGGCGGCAAGTGGAAAATTCTAATTCTCTGGCATTTGTGCGACGAAGTAAAGCGATTTAGTGAGCTAAAACGCCTCATGCCTGGTATAAGTGAAAAAGTGTTGGCTCAGCAGCTTCGGGAGCTAGAAAAAGACGGTCTTGTGCTGCGAGTTTCGCATCCCAGTAAGTCCCCTAAGGTAGAGTACTCTTTTACTGACTATGGTCGCAGTTTAATCCCAGTCTTGGAAGCACTTTGTCACTGGGGAGAGCAGCATATGGTGCTATATGGCCCACCCTCAATTTAAGAAAGGGGATTGTCTTGATGCCATCAAAACAATCCCCTTTAGAGCACGATCCAAACAATTTTCCTTGCTGTGGTGGCCTAGGCAGGCACAGTCACCTTCTCGGGCAGCCAGCGCTCGACGGCAGCGGCAATGCGCTGGCCAAACAGCTCGGCGGTGAGGCGATCGCCCGCTTCAATCGCCGCCGGGCTACCGTCCATGGTCATGGGGCTTTGGCCCATAATCCCCAAAAACGAGCCAAGGCGATTGACGCCGTCGGCTTTACCCTGGTACTGGCTGGGCATGTCGGTGGCCCCTACCCACACCATGCCGTGCTGAGCTGCATTGATGGAGAGGTATAGCAGGGTGCCCTGTTTATCGCCGCTGGGCGAGCTAGAGTGGGTGAACCCAGCAGCGACTTTGTCCTTCCACTGCTGGGTAAACCAGGCAGTGCTGGCGGCATCGATAAACGCCTTGAACTGGGCCGCCACACCGCCCATGTAGGTAGGGGAGCCAAACACGATCGCATCGGCCTCGGCCAACCGGGCCAGGTAGGTGTCGTCTTGCCAGCGGCCAGCGGTAATCTGCTCGCCCGTGATCCGCAGCAGGTCGGGGGTGTGCCCAGCGGTGCGCACGCCGGCGGCGATCGCCTCAGCCATCAGGTGGGTGTGCCCGCCGCCTGAGAAGTAAACAATTGCGATAGTTGACATAGGAAGTTACAGCGTGAGGTTACGCTTTAGATACTAAAAGTAACTACTTACCGAAGTAAAGTAGAAACCTTCAGGTAACTACCCTGTGATCTACCCTTTGCCGATGGTTCAGCCGACCCGCGATCGCAACCCCTGCCCCGTCAGCCAGTTAATGAATATGCTGTCGGGCCCTTGGACGATGTACATCATTTGGACACTCTCCAACGCTGGCCCCACCCGGTTTGGGGCACTGCGGCGACAGGTGGAGGGCATCTCCACCAAAATGCTTACCGAGCGCCTGCGCCTGCTAGAGCAGGAGGGCATTGTCTACCGCCACTACGAGCCGACGGTGCCGCCCCAGGTCACCTACAGTCTGACGGAGCGATCGGGCGAACTTGTCGCCATTCTCGACCAGCTCAACGACTTAGCGCAGCGCTGGTATGGGGCTGGGCCAGGCTGCCCACCGCCCCAAGCTGGCGCTGAGGCGCTAGAGGAATCGGCAGTTTTGCTTTAAGGCAATCTTTAACAGGCTTTTGTACTCGCGATCGCCCATCACGTAGGCCCCAAACCGCTCCAAATGCGGGTTCATCATCTGGGCGTCAAATAGAGCAAAGTGGCGCTGGCGCAGGTGCTCCACCAGCTTGACCATGGCTACCTTTGAGCCTTCAGAAATGCGAAAGAACATCGACTCGCCAATGAACGCCCCACCAATCGCCAGGCCGAGAATCCCCCCCGCCAGCTCATCCCCGTGCCAGGTCTCAAAGCTGTAGGCCAGGCCCGCCCGATATAGCTCGGTGTAGACCTGCTTGAGTTCCGCCGAAATCCACGTGGTATCGCGGTCGGCACAGCCGCTGACGACCTGCTCAAAGGCTTGATTGATAGCCACCCGAAAGCGGTCTTGGTTGAGCGATCGCCGCAGCGACTTGGGGTAGCGAAAGCGATCATTCAGCGGAATCACCGTGCGCTGGCGGCTTGAGTACCAGCCCAGGTCATCGCCCTCGCCATCGGCCATCAAAAAATATCCCTGGGAGTAACCGCGAATAATGGCATCTAGGTCGTACTTGGTTGGGGTCACGGCAGTTCGTTGAACAGGGACGGTTGTCTGGCAGATGATGATTCTTTACGCTCAACCGCCTACAACCCGAGGGTCGGAATCTGAGGCGGTAGTATTGAGTGTACAGAAGGTTTCCTAGGTTTCCTCAACCCAACGATGACTGATCCCCTCAGCCCGATTGTGCTACCGCCCCCCGAGGATGCTCTACAGGAGGGGCAGTGGCTGAAGGCGGCGTTGCTCACCTGGCTCAATGCCGAATATCTACCAGAACCCGCCAACCGCACCATTGCCGAGCGTGCCTCCCAGGTGTTTGTGCGCCAGCGTATGGAGGGCGAAAACGATGTGGGCTGTCTGGTGATGGCTATTTTGACCGAAATGCAGGCCTTTGACTTTTCCGAGAGTTTCTACGGCGAGTTTACCGTGGCCAACGCCGTCGGTGACCTGCTGTTCGACAGTCTAGGCATCGACCGCTGCTGCGGTCGCTCCACCACCCTCGAAACCAGTCGCGTGGGCTCGCTGCAAGATGGCAGCGATGCAGCCAACGACGTCCATTAGTCATCCATTAGTTCAGCCATTGTCCTAGGGCTATGACTTCACTGACCCTAACCCTCGACCCAGTGGTACGGCTCACCCGCGAGCAGTTCTATGAGCTGTGCAAAGTCAACCATGACATCGGCGACAGAACTGGCTACGCTTCAGCACAAGCTGGCCGAGTATCGCGATTGCGGGGTGCGACTGGGATGGCTAATTGACCCCCAGGAAAAGCGAGTGGAAATTTATCGAGTGGATTGCCCTACGGAGTACCTAAGCCAGCCAGAACAGCTCTCTGGAGAAGAGGTGCTGCCTGGTTTTATGCTGATGATGGCTGAGATTTGGGGGTAGAGGACTATGAAATTTTATATAAATTCCCATAACAAAGGGGCTTGAACGATGCTCAAGCCCCTTCGGGTAATAAAACCTAAGGCTTCCGCAAGAAGCCTTAGAGGTTCAAATATTGAAGAACTACCTTACCAGCTCGACTTAACGACACCGGGCAGCAGACCCTGGTGGGCCATTTCGCGCAGCTTGTTGCGGCACAGGCCAAAGTCGCGATAGTAGCCACGGGGACGCCCGGTCATCCAGCAGCGATTGTGCAGACGAGTCGGCGCGCTGTTGCGGGGAAGCTGCTGAATTCTGCGGTGAATCGCCACCCGTTCCTGCTGGTTCTCAGCATTGTTGAACTCTTCCAAGAGCGCTTGGCGCTTCTTGGCGTACTGCTCAACAATTTTTTCCCGCTTGCGCTCCCGCGCAATCATGCTTTTCTTGGCCATTGGGTTTCTCTAGTCGTAAGACCTTTTGTCACAGACACAGTCTACTACTATACGCGACACAAGCCGAGAGAGTAAACCCCAGTCGTTAGTTTTTTAGTTTTTTGTGAGTGTGGTACGCCGAGGGTCTGTATTCAACCGGAAATAGAGCCATGGCCATGGCAAACCCTGCCCTGGCTCCACCAACCCCGCTCTGGTACGGTTTTCTGCCCTCGGAATGGCTCCATGCCCCCACTACAGTAAAACCAGAGATTTTTGTTGTTGAGAGAATAGACAAGGAGACAGAGCGATGGTGAGCTTAATTTCCTGGGTGATGTTTGCCTGGGCCATCGGCATCATAGTGATGCAGTTCGTGAGCTAGAGGCCTGATTTACATAGCCCTGTTTGATATAGCAATGAGGGATAG
>JBBSLR010000182.1:0-6206 GCA_038255045.1 Phormidesmidales cyanobacterium | reverse complement strand
TCTTCCCCTCTAGCTCTAGCGTGGGGCCAGCGATGACGGTGATGGCTAACGCCTTGCGGGTGGGAGAGCACTTGCTAGGGCGGATGGGATAGGCCGTTTATCCATAGTCCCAGTATTAGTGGTGCAGAAAATTAGTGGTGCAGAAAAACAGTGGTGCAGAAAAGTCCTGAAAGGATTGCTGTGCAAAGAGTCTCAAATAAGACAGGGTGGCTAGGGCGGGGCCTTTCATGAGAGGCTTGAATTCCCTAACTCAAGGCCAACATCATGGAAACACCCCTCATCAGTTGAGCGCGCGCCAGGTGGCGGGGCCAACGATGCCGTCTACGGTGAGGTCGTTGGCGGTTTGGGCCTGGCGCACGGCGGCTTCAGTCTGGCTGCCAAAAATACCGTCGATCGCACCGCTGTAGAACCCTTTGGTGCGCAGCCGCTGCTGGAGCTGACGCACGGCGTCGCCCTCCATGCCGGGGCGGAGTATCGGCAGAGCAGTCGTGGAGCCAGTGTTAGTGGTGGCGGGTGGGGTGGTGCCAGTAGGCGGGGTGCCAGTAGATGGAGTGCCAGTAGATGGAGTGCCAGTAGATGGGGTGCCCGTAGACGGGGTGCCCGTGGCTGGGGGGGTGCCTCCAGCGGTGGGGGGCGTGGCCGTTGGCGGGTTTGCTTCACCCGGCGGCGTGGGAAATAGGCGGCTCCAGGTGGCGGGGCCGACAATGCCGTCGGCGGTAATGCCAGCAGCGCTCTGAAAACGGCGGGCGGCGGCGGCGGTGTCTTCTGAATAGACTCCGGTGACCGGGCCGGGGTAGTAGCCCAGCAAAATGAGCATTGACTGTAGCTCTCGCACCGATTCACCCTGGATGCCGAGCTGGAGGGTGGGCCGCACAATGCGCCCACCGCTGACTGTAGGGGAGGCGTTTGGCCCCGCTGGGGCTTCGGCTTCGGCCTGGGCTAGGGCGTGGGGGCTGCTGGCCAGCGCGATCGCCGCAGCGATTCCCCAAACACCGGGGCCGACCCACCCAGGGGCTAGCCGTTTAACGAGTGGGGAAACGCAGAACATAGACGTTGCTCCAGGCAGAGGGAAGGATTGGCGACAGGGTTTGACAGCAAGCATTATAGGATTGCCGCTCGCAAATGGGCTAATAACTGCACACTTCATCAAAGATAGTGTGATTAGACTGGTGTGACTAGACTGGTGTGACTCAATGAATACCGTAGGAATCTCCCAGGGTGGTGAATCAGGTGACAAAAACTCCGCTGGCCCAGGCTGCTGGTCTATCTGTTGCGCTGGGCGATCGCCTGGAGGCTGCCCTAGAGGCTATTGTGATTGGCGATCGCTGGGCTACCCACCGCCGGGGCGCAGCTGATCAGACTTGGCAGGGAGGCTGGCTGCGGGTCGCCCAAGCCTGCGCCGAGGGAGATCGGCTGCAACCGCAGATCTGGCAGAGCCACTTTCAGGGGTTGCGCGACCCGGCGGCAGTTCTGATCAACGCTCTGCCCTATCTGTGGATCAATGCCGATGCCCATGGCCACCACCGGGCCGCCGTGGGGCGCTGGGTTGCAGACCTAGCCCTCGGAGACGAGCTGGCTAGGGCCTGTGACCAGCTATTTTTGGTGCTGTGTCGAGAGCTCAGAGCGGCCAGTGCGAATGCTTCCCATCCGGCCTTTCCAGCCGGTGCAGAAGACAGCCATGCCGTCGATCTAGGCTCTGTGGTAGGGCGATCGCTCGATCTGGCGACCCAGAGCCAGGGACAGGTGGCTCTGGCCCTAGCTCTAGCGCACCAGCGGGGCTGGACGGCGGCGGCGATCGCGCTGGCCGGGGGGCTGCTGGGGCTGACCCAGGGCCGCGCCAGCCTGGGGGTGGGGCTGCGCCAGCGTTGGTTAGTCGGGTACTGTGCCCCAGATTGCGCTCCAGACTGCGCTCCAGGGCCAGACCCCTGGCTGGGGCTAGCAGATGACACCCTGGGCCAGATGGCCGCTGCTCTCCACCGCCGCTGGGCAGGGTTGGGAGTTGCCCCCAGTCTAGATCAGCCCGCTTTTCCTTTGGGTATTAGGGTTTGAGCCTAGGAAGGCCGTTAACCATAGCCGCCGCCTATAATGACCACAGAGTGTTCTGACGGTAGGCTGATAGACTTGGCGCGATCGCAGGGAATCAGGCGCGGGAAATGTAGGGACGCTCTGTGGTCATCTGTTCTGGGGTCATCTGTTCTGGGGCCATTTGTCCTGGGGATGTCTACTCTGGTCTACTCTGGGGCCATTCGTTCTGGGGTTCTGCGGCCATTGCCCACGCCCTTTTAGCTGTCTTAACCTATGAAGGCAATTCAGGAACTTGTGGCGGCGGTCGAGCGCTGGTGGGTTTTAGACCAACGGGCCGCTAAGGCATTGCCCGCTCGGTCTACCGTCAGCCCGAGAGCGCAGTCTGCCCTGGATTCTGAGCCGCTGGGCCAGGGCAGGCTCGCCCCTGCCGCCAGTCGCCTGAGCCCGCTGGCGGTGATTCGGTCGCTGCCCTGTCGTCCCCTGCGGCGGGGCAAAAACATTCGCCATCCCCGGCTGGCCTTTGCCCTCACGGCCCTGGGCCTGACCGCTATTTTGGGCCAGCGCTTTTACAATCAGCCCGGCCTCCAGGTGGGCAGTGTGGCCCCCAGCACCATTTTTGCCCCCGCCGATACTCGGGTAGAAGACCGAGAAACCACCGAAGAGCGCCGCCGCGATGCCAGCAACGGTGCCCTGCGGGTGCTGCGGATAGAAAGCACCACCGACGAAACAGTGCTGCGATCGCTCACCAATCTCACCGCCCAGGTGGGTGACATTCGCCGCCAGGCCGGGAACGTGCCCTTTGCCTCCACTGGCGTGCTGTCCACCGATGTTCAGCTCTACCTGCGCCGCTCCGACGACGCCACCTGGCTAAAGCTGCGCAGCCTGATTGATCCCCTGGCTACCGACAACTCCACCCCAGGGATTCGCGGTGAGCGCATTGAGCTAGATGCGCTGATGCGCAACCAAACCCTCACCCCTGACCAGCAGACGGCCCTGGGCGAACTGTGGGCCTACGGCCAGCGCACCAGCAGCCAGGAGTTTGCCCAACTGCTGGCCTCGGTAGAAAAAGCCCGCCAGGGCTACCAGCAGGCCATGGCCAATCTGACGCTGCTCGCCGCCCAGACCGAGGGGGTCTCAGAGGCACCCCAGCTGTTTGATGTCAGCATTCAAGACTGGGCCAACGCCCAGGTCGAGATTCGCAATGCGGCCGAGCGTATGCTGGCCCAAGGGATTGCCTCCGGGCTGCCCCCAGACATGCTCAACCGAGCGGCCTATCTACAGCTCAAAGACAATCTCCCCCGCCCCGTGGAGCCACTGGCGCGCGAGATTTTGCTGTCAACCCTTCAGCCCAACCTGGTCGAAGACAGCGATCGCAGCCGCCTCCAGGCCGACATGGCCGCCGAAGCGGTCAAGCCCGTGTACGTAGAAGTGCAGCAGGGCGAGCTGATTGTGGCGGCGGGTGACACCATTACCCAGAGCAACTTTGTGCTGCTCGACAGCTTTAACCTCAGCCAGCGCCGCTTTAACTACTGGGGGCTGGCCATGTTTGGGGGGCTGGTGGCCGTGGGCGTGGGGCTGTTTCTGCTGATCGAGCACTGGGTGCCCCAACGGCTGCGCCAGCAAGATTACTTGCTGTTGAGCGCCATGGTGGTCAGCACCGGCATTATGAAAATAGTCGGCATCGCCGCCTACGGGCTGCCGGCGATCGGCCTGCTGGCGGGCAGCTTCTACGGCCCGGTGCTGGGGGGCACCCTGGTGGTGCTGGTGGCCGTGCTGCTGCCGGTGGGTTCGGCGGTGGGCAGCATTTCCTTTGCGGCGGGGGCGGCGGGGGCGTTTGTGTGCAGCCTGCTGGCCAGCCGCATGCGATCGCGCGAAGAGTTGGCCATGCTAGGGGGCGGTGTGGGCCTCACCCAGGGAGTTGTCTACCTGCTGCTGACGCTGATCTTTAGCCCTGTTTCGCTGATTTCCGCCTGGTCGGGGATCCTGATTGGGGCCGCCCTCCAGGGGGGGTACGGCGTGCTGTCCAGCATTGCTGCTCTGGGCCTCAGCCCCTACCTAGAGCACCTGTTTGACCTGGTAACGCCGATTCGTCTGGCGGAGTTGTCAAACCCCAACCGGCCCATGCTCAAGCGGCTGGCCTCAGAGGCCCCGGGCACCTTTCAGCACACGGTGTTTGTGTCGAGCCTGGCCGAAGCCGCCGCCCGCGCCCTGGGCTGTAACGTCGAGCTGGTGCGGGCGGGCACCCTCTACCACGACATCGGCAAGATGCACGACCCCCAGGGCTTCATCGAAAACCAAATGGGCGGCCCCAACAAGCACGACGACCTCAACGACCCCTGGCTCAGCGCCGACATCATCAAAAAGCACGTTACCGAGGGCATTGTCATGGCCCGCAAGTGCCGCCTGCCCAAGGCGGTGCGATCGTTTATTCCTGAGCACCAGGGCACCATGCTGATCAGCTTCTTTCACCACCAGGCTCAAGAAATGGCCAAGGAAGATGCCAACATTACCGTTAAAGAAACTGACTTCCGCTACGATGGCCCCATTCCCCAGTCGCCGGAGACGGGCATTGTCATGCTGGCCGACTCCTGCGAGGCGGCGCTGCGATCGCTCACCGACGCCACCCCCGACGAAGCCCTGGCCATGGTCAACCGGATTCTGCGCGCCCGCTGGAAAGACAACCAGCTGGTCGAGTCGGGCCTGACCCGCGACCACATGACCCTAATCGCCGAAATTTTTGTGCAGGTTTGGCAGCAGTACAACCACAAGCGCATTGCCTACCCGAAGGCGGCGCTGACGCCGAAGGCCGGGTAAGCTAAGTCTTAGCATGGGCAGGTGAGTGAGTAGACGACTAGCCGTTTCCCTTAAAAATACCCAGCATGGGGCAGCATGGAGAAGACTTGAGTTGACAACGGCCGCACAGTACCAAGCCATGATTCAAGCTCTGCAATGGGATGAACTACGATCACTTTGGCGGGGTATTGAGCAGCGTAATACTCCTGGGTGGGATCAGGGCAAAGCTTTCGAATACCTGGTTTTACGGGCTTTTGAGCTAGATGGAGCCGATGTTAGATATTCTTACAGCGTTAAACTATTTGGGGAAGAAGTTGAGCAGATAGATGGGGTTGTTTACTGCTCTGGGCTTGCATGCTTGCTTGAAAGCAAAGATTTCACAGAGAATGTGAATGTAGATATTGCCCCAATCGCCAAACTCCGCAATCAGCTTTTGCGACGTCCTGCCAGCACCCTCGGCCTAATTATTAGCCGAACAGGGTTTACTGACCCAGCCCGCCACCTCTCATATTTTTCATTGCCTCAGACTATTCTTCTGTGGAGCGGCGAGGAGATGAAATATGCTCTAGAACAAGGAAGAATGTGCGCTCTGCTGTTGCTCAAGTACCGGGTTTGTGTAGAAGACGGCTTGCCTGACTATGATGTTCGAGAGAGGGATATTCCATGACAGCTTATCTAGTCTGTGAGGGTGAGCGCGAGGCCAGATTACTCACCCATATCTTGCCTAAGGAACTTCTGGAGACAGTTGAGATTATTCCTGCGGGTGGGCTCTCCGCCGTCAAGTCACTTGCCCGTTCCCTGCTTGTTCGTCGCCATGCACCCGTCGCAGTTGTGATAGATTCAGACTCCCTTGAGCCAGCGCAAGTTGAAGCGCGGTCTAAAGATGTTCGAGACATTATTGGTGGGGTCTCCGCCAACACTCCCTTTGGAGTAATTTTGGCTGTCCCTACTCTTTGGACGGTTTTTTTCGATGACATTTTCTTGCTTTCTCAGATGCTAGGCTATATGCCCTCTCATGAACTATTGATGCTGGCAACATACCAGCCCCGCCAAGCACTAGTACAACTGGTTTTGCAGTCGGAAAAATATCAGGATGAGGATCAGCTTATCGAGCGAATGACAGATCAAGAGGCTAAAATATTCTGCCAAACACCAGTCATTAAAGACATTATTCAGTTTTTTCAATCAGTGCGAGAGCCTGTAAAGGCCAGGCCTCTATCATCGTTTCGGCCAAGGGGTCGTTCAATCGATATCTAAAAGGTAGGGCGTAGAGACCAAGGGACGGTTCCGAGCGGGACGTGGCGGCAGGGGCAGAGCCTGTAACAGGGAGTTGAAGAGAGGTTTAGGCTGTTGACCAAAGAACCGTTCAGCGGCGGTAGAGCCGTCAG
>JBBSLR010000181.1:0-6236 GCA_038255045.1 Phormidesmidales cyanobacterium | reverse complement strand
GCGCATATCGGGCCAGCCCAGCTGAGCCAGCACCGAGGTGTCTTGCAGCTCAATCAGGTAGTGAATAATGCTCTGGGGATGGATGACGATATCGATCTGGTCGTAGTCCACCCCAAACAGGTAGTGGGCTTCGATCACCTCTAGCCCCTTATTCATCAGCGTGGCCGAGTCCACCGTGATCTTGCGGCCCATCGACCAGTTGGGGTGCTTGAGGGCGTCGGCCACCGTCACCTGGGCCAGCTTTTCGGTGGGCCAGTCGCGAAAGGCCCCGCCCGAGGCCGTCAGCAAAATGCGCCGTAGCCCATCGGCGGGCACCCCCTGGAGGCATTGAAAAATGGCCGAATGCTCGGAGTCGGCAGGCAGCAGCTTGACCCCGTGCTTTTCGACCAGGGGCAGCACGGCGGGGCCGCCCGCGATCAGGGTTTCTTTGTTGGCTAGGGCAATGTCTTTGCCCGCCTCGATCGCCGCCAAGGTCGGCAGCAGCCCGGCGCAGCCGACAATGCCCGTCACCACCGCCTCAGCATCGCCGTAGCGGGCCACTTCTACCACCCCGTCGTCGCCGGCGAGCAGCTGGGGCATCGGGTCCATGCCTGCCAGGGCATCGCGCAGTTCTGCCAGTTTGGCGGGGTTGCAGATGGCGACAATCTCGGGCTTAAACTGACGCACCTGCTGGGCCAACAGCTCTACATTATTCCCTGCGGCGATGCCCACCAGGCGAAACTGGTCGGGGTGGTGCTCCACAATATCTAGGGTTTGGGTACCAATCGACCCGGTTGATCCAAGCAGGGTAATGGCTTTCACGGCAATCCTCAACGGTGGGCGAGCGCTATCTTTAAGAATCTCACGGTGCGGTCTCTGGCCCAAGGTCTAAGCCAAACTTCTTACCCCAGCCCCCACAAAAACCCCACGGGGATCACCCCTAAGCAATTGACAAGATTTGATGACCGTATTGCTATCAATAACTGTAGAAATAGAATAGTTGGTAATATTGCTAGGGATTCTTCCCGCACACCCGAGCCTATCGATGACCCCCCATGGATCCTGTGGAACTGGTTTCAGTTGAAGTCGTGCAGCAAGTGGCCGAATATTTCAGCATCTTAAGTGAACCCATGCGGCTGCGGATTCTCAATCTGCTGCGAGGGGGCGAGAAATGTGTGCAAGAGCTGGTGGATGCGACCCAAACCAGCCAGGCAAACGTGTCAAAGCACCTGAAGGTGATGCTTCAGGCGGGCATTCTCAACCGCCGTACCGAGGGCACATCGGCCTACTACAGCGTGGCCGACGAGCTGATTTTTGACCTGTGCGGCCTGGTGTGCGATCGCCTCGCCTGCCGCATCGAGGCCCAGGCCCAGCATTTCCGCAACTTTAGCCTGGCTACTCGTAGCTAGCTAGGGCTATTTTTCGGCGGTTTGGCTATAGCCAAAGTATTCTTCTAGCACTTTGTGCGCCATGGGGGCGGCCACCGCGCCGCCGCCGCCGCCGTCGTGTTCCGCAAAGGTCACGACCACTATTTCTGGGTTGTCGAGGGGGGCATAGGCCCCAAACCAGGCGTGGGATAGCCCTGGCGGTGCCTCGGCGGTGCCGGTTTTGCCCGCAAAGGGAGGAATGTGGGGCACGTTCATGGCCGAAGCGGTGCCGCCGCTAATCACCTGGCGTAGCCCCCGATGTAACAGATCGATGGTAGCGTCGCTCAGCTCCAAAGATTCTTTCCAGTTGCGGTGCTCTTCGTTGTCTTTGAGCAGGTGCGGGGTGACCCGGTAGCCGTCGTTGGCGGCCACCGCAAACATACCCGCCACCTGGAGGGGGCTGGCCTGCAAAAACCCTTGGCCAATGGACATATTGATTGAGTCGCCAATCACCCACGGGGTGTCTAGGGCCTCCTGCTTCCAAGCATCGTCAGGCACCAGGCCGGCGCTTTCTTCAGCCGCTAGTTCAATGCCGGTTTTGCGGCCAAAGCCAAAGCGTCGGGTCATTTCGATCAGGGTGGGGCCGCCGATGCGCATCGCCACCTGGTAAAAGAAGGTGTCGCTGCTCCAGGCCATGGCCCCGGTAAAGCTCAGGGGGCCAAAGCCGGCCCGGTTCCAGTCGCCAAACTGAATGCCCCCGACCTGAATGTAGGGGTAGGTGGGCAGCACGGTGTTGGGAGCATATTGGCCCGACTCGATCGCCGCCGCTGTGGTGACAATTTTAAAGGTGCTGGCGGGGGGAAACGCCTGGAGAGATCGGTTCAAAAACGGGTGGTTGGCCCCCTGAAGCTGTGCCCACTGGGCCTCGGTAATGCGGGTGGTGAAAATGTTGGGGTCGTAGGTGGGCCAGCTGGCCATGGCCAAAACCGCGCCGTTGCGAGGGTCGATGGCGACGATCGCCCCCTGGCGATCGCCCAGCGCCGCCTCCGCCGCCCGCTGTAGATCAAGGTCAATGGTGAGCTGAATGTCTTGACCCGCGATCGCGGGTTTTTCGCCCAGAATGCTAATGATGCGTCCGGCGCTGTCGACCTCGACCTGCTGACCGCCCCAGGCGCCGTGGAGGGTGCTTTCAAAGGCCGACTCGGCCCCCATCTGGCCGACCACATCGCCCATGCGGTAGCCCTGCTCACGGCGAGCGGCGAGCTGCTGGTCGGTGAGCTCGCCGGTGTAGCCGATCACGTGGGCGGCCAGGTCGCCGTTGGGGTAGTTGCGCACGGCCTCGGCCTCCAGGCGCACACCCGGCAGCTCGTTGGTATATTCGGCCAGGGCCGTGGCCTGGGCAGGGCTAATGCCCCGGGCAATGGTGATCGACTCGATCGACGCGTAGCCCGCCTGCTCTAGACGCTGCTGAATTTCTTCGGGCGGCATGCTGAGCACGGTGGAGAGGCGCGCGACCACCGTGGGCCACTGGTCGCGAGGTAAGGCAATGGGCCAGATCGAGACCGTTTGAGACAGGCGGCTACCGGCGAGAATCTCGCCGTTGCGGTCAAAAATGGTGCCCCGAGCCGGGCGTTTGGGCACCAGGCGAATGCGGTTGGTGTCGGCCAGCTCGCGGTTGCGATCGCCGTTGACCACCTGGAGCTGAAACAGCCGCAGCCCAAAGCCCCCCAGCATGAGCACCGTCACCAGGGCCAGCAAAAACACCGCCTGAAAGCTGCGCCCCATGGTGCGACCGCGCAGCGTGTCTGGTACCTGGGGTAAATTTTGGAGTAGCGCCATGGGTATCAAACCTGATCCGGGTTCAGAAGCGGAGTTTTGTCTGCGAAAACTATAGATCTCGATCTGGACTGGGTATCACCTCATCCAGATCCAGCGGTAGATTTTTGCCGGAGGGAGAGCTACAGCTGCCGGGCTAGCCTCCAAGGCAAAACTGGCAGAATTGGCCAGCTCCTATCTTATATCGCTCCAGCAGATCTATGCCGGGAAGGGCTGTCTTGCCGATGGTGGTGCTGGGCCTGGTGGCAGTCGCAGCCTCGGCGTCCTGGGCCAGAGGCTCAGGACTGAGAAACCTCAGGTTGGGATAGCGTTTCTCTGGGGCCGGGGTGCCCGGAGGGCAAGGTGGGTCAAACCCAACCCAAAGCACCCCTGAGCAGCACCTCGTCTGGGGCTGCGGTGCTCAGCTTCAGCCCAGCTCGGGCCTCGGGCTGGGGCTGGGCCGATACCGTGGGGGGTTTGGGCTGTGCGGCCTGAGGGTCTTCAACCGGGGCGGCAGATTCTGGGGCGACCTCCCCAGGCTGGGGGGTAAGCCGCAGCGGTGCTGGCGGCACGGCCGCAGGCGGGAGGGCGGGGGCGATATTCACTGGAGCTGGCCCTGCCGACGGATTGACCGGGGCCAGATTTACCGGGGACGAATTGATGGGCGACTGGAGCGATCGCGGCGGGGCTACGACATCGCTCGGGGCAGGGGTGGCCTCGCCGGGGACAGTCTCAATGCGGTCGGGCAGGGGTGAGGGTCTGAAACGGGGCATGGACGGAGCCGGAGCCGGGGCCAGGGCTTCCGTCGCCGTCGGGGGCGCAGCCTCTTCAGCCGCACCGTCTAGGGGAGCCTCAAGTTCTGTAGGGGCTGTCTCTTCGGCGGCGATCGCAGCCTGGCGAGCGGCGGCGGCGCGCTGGAGAGCGGCCTGGCGGGCCCGTTCGGCGGCGGCAATCTGCCCCTGCCAACCGGCGATCGCCCCCCGCGCCTCATCGTAGAGCGCCCGCCCTGGGCCAATGCCCGTGGCTTCGGCAATGGCCTGGGAAAGCTTGCCCGCCGCCGCCAGTGATCGGGCTCGGTTGAGCAAGGGCTGGTCTTCCATCACCTGTAGCTCGCTCGTCCAGACATAGACCCAGCCCTGGGCTGCGCTGCGCAAGGCCCGGGGTAGGGCAATGGCCTGGGCGGTGGCAATGGCCGTTTGCAGCCCCTCGGAGGTTTTGGTGCTGGCCAGCTCGTGGGCCTTGACCAGGTAGGGGCGGTCTTCTAGGCGCTCGATCTCCTGTCGCCAGTGGGCTACCATGGTCTGGGCCTGCACCCGGAGGGGGTGACCCACTGGCACCTCAGCGGCCTGGGCAATGGCGGCGCTGAGGGCATCGCGATCGCGTACCTGACCCACCGCCTGGGCGGTTTGAAACTTGGCGAGGTTGCCCAGGTGCTGCCGCCAGGTGGCCACACTCGACTGCGCCTGGGGATAGTAGGGGCTGCCCTGGGGCACCCGGTTGGCGGTGAGCATCGCCTGGTAGAGCTGCACCACCTGATCGGGGGAGGTGCGCCAGGTGATCAGGCTCTGCTGGGCAGTCTGGCGAGACTGGCTCAGCCAGATCAGCTCTTGGGCGGCTTGGGCGCGGTCGGGGTTGAGGGCAGCGCTGCGGCCCAGGGCGATCGCACCATTGAGATCAGACGCGTACCACTTGTCTAGGCCCAGCGTGAGCAGCAGGTCGCTCCAGCGGTTGAGGTAGGGCTGGGCCTGCTGGCGGGCGTAGGTGCCCTCGTCGATCTGGCTGGCGGTGCCCAGGGCGGCCGCGAGGCGATCACTGCCGCCCTGGGCCGCCGTGGCCACAGCGCGATCTAGCAGCTCCTGGGCCTGGCGCTCTTGACGAATCTGCCGAGTCAGGGCCTGCACCTGGCTCACCCGCCAGTGAGAATTGTTCAGCTCGGCTAGGGCCTGCACCTGGCTGGCGGCGGCGGGCCAGTTTTTTTGCTTTAGGGCGGCCTGGGCGGTGGCCATGATCGCCTCGCCCTGATCCCACTCGGTCTGCCAGGTGGCTATTTTTTCTTGGGCAGGGGTAAATACAGAGCTGTTGGCGGGAATGCGGCCCACCAGGGCCTGGGCCTGGGCCATGCTGCCGTTGCCGCGCAGCTCTTGGTCAGCAGCCTGGAGCACGACCCACGACCACTGCTCTACCAGGGGCTGCACCTCGTAGTAGAGAGGGTGACCCTGCGTCCATCTGCCCGCCAGGTCGAGGGCGGCCAGCACGTCGGGCAGCTCCCCCGACTCGGCGGCGGTTTGGGCACAGAACAGCTGGGCGCGATCAGTGGTAACCGTGGCCGCATGCTCGCAGTTGGCGGTGGGGGGCAGATTGACCAGCCACAAAAACGCACCCACCGCCGCGCCGCCTGCCGCAACGCAGCTCAGCAGAGAGATCAGCAGCAGTCGCCAAGACTGGCCGCCGCCCCCAGGCACCGGGGGCATAACCTCGGGCAGGGCGAGGGCCGAGTCGCCCCCGTCGATAACGTCTGTAACGTCTATAACTAAGCGAAACTGTGTGGCTAACCCGTCGGCGGTTAACCCGTCGGCCAGGGGTTCGCCCCGCTGAGGGCCAGACTGCCGTTGTCGACTCAGCATATCTCGTAACTCCCGCGCAACCACCTGCCCTAACTCTACTCAGAATCTACGGCAGACGGGAAGCCATCATGACAATTTCTTAGCGGCGGCGGGAAAAGGGGCCAAAAATGTCTCGAAATCTTGAGATTTAAACTTTTGCCCCCCCGCCCTCCGGGCACCTCTGCCAAGCGGGGATAAGGACGCAGGCTCTGCGCCCCTACCTGGGGGTAGCTTGTTGCCTGGAGACCTCCTTAGTCAGCCAACGTCCACCAGCCCAGCCCAGGGCCAATAAACCGCAGCGTGATCCAAAAGGCAATGATGATCACAATCGACCCCCAGGTGCCTCGGCCGGTCCACTTCATAAACTGCTGCGACTGGTCTTTGGTGATCGGCAGCCAGGGCAAGATGGGTTCTTCCTGGCCGTACTTCTCGCCCAGCTGGTCTTTACGTCGTTTCGATTCGCCCATGGGTT
>JBBSLR010000180.1:0-6293 GCA_038255045.1 Phormidesmidales cyanobacterium | reverse complement strand
CGGCACCAGCATCAGGCGCAGCCCCAGATCTAGCCCGTCGGTTTGGTAATCGGGGGTGCTGAGCGATCGATAGCCCACCGTAGGGGCAATATTGACGTAGCCCCCCAGGGGCAGCAGGTAATACCGCGCTTCGCCCCCGTAAGCCTCGCGCTGACCATTCCAGCTGCGGCTGTAGTCGGCGCTGGCGGTGAGGCCCGTGCCAGGAATGACAAAAGCGTCTTCGATCGCCACCGCACCCCCGCCAATCTGGCCGCTGGAGGGAAACTGGGCGTAGCCCGCCCGCAGCCGGGTGCGAAAGCTAGGCCGGTGGCGAATCTCATCGGCGACATCGGGGATGTCTTCTAGCCAGCGCTGGAGGGTAGGGCTGCCTTCAATCACAGCGGGGTCGAGGTCGAGGCTGGGCGCTACGGCCCCAGGGTCGAGGGCTAGAGCCTGGGGCAGGGCAGCGGCTGGTGCAAGACTTGCCGCCGGAGTAGCTGCGTCAAAGGAAACCGCGCAGGGTTCTGGCGTGGGGGGGCAAAGGGCTAAGCTAGCCGCCGTTGGGCTGGGGGGAGCTTCGAGGTCAGCAGCTTCCAGGACGACAGTGGCTGGCGCTACCTCTTCAACGAGACTGGGCTGGGCTTCAAGGGCGATCGCCCTTTGCCCAATGCCCAGTACCACCAGGCATCCACCCAGGCGCAGCAGTTGGATTGTTGATGACACCACTCGGCGGCTCCCAGCTCACACAATAGTCCTATGCATCTTACCGTCTTCCCCCAGCGGTGCAGCCCAGCTGTGGGCCTGCAAAAAAAGCGACCCGACTCAAAGAGCAAGGCCGCTGGGGGAAACGAGGATAGCGTTCCGGGAAATGACTAAGCGCCTCTAGCGCACCTGACCCCGCTCTACCATGGTGTCGATCGGCTTCATAAAGTAGAGCTGTACGATCTGCCAGCCAATGGTGGCAATGTGGGGCAGTTTTTGTAGGAACTGCAAGGGCTTGGGCCGGTTCGACTCAGCAACCTGGGCCAGCTTGGCGTTGGCAGCGGCAGCGACATCGAGCCGCTTAAAGAAGCTGGGGTGCTCGACATTCAGCGTGATCGGGAAGACGCGACCGGCGGTCTTATTGGTCTTCTCAATCACTTCGATATCGTACTCCCGAGCATCTAGGCCCAATGAACCATAGAAGCCGCTAGACCGGAGGTCGTTGAGGTACATGGTGGCAAACACCGACAGCAAAAAGAAGCGGCACCACAGCCGGGCCTTCCAGTCGTTGAGAATGTCGGGCTGGGATTTCATCAGGGCCGAGAAAAAGTCGCCGTGGCGGTTTTCGTCTTGGCACCAGTTCTCAAAGAACCGGAAGATCGGATAGATCTCGTTCTCAGGGTGAGACTCGAGGTGGCGGAAGATGGTGATGTAGCGCCAGTAGCCAATCTTCTCCGACAGGTAGGTGGCGTAGAGGATGAACTTGGGCTTAAAGAAGGTGTAGTCTTTGCTCTTGGTCAAAAAGCCCAGGTCTAGCTGCATGTTGAAGTCAGCCATGGCCTTGTTGAGGAAGCCCGCGTGGCGAGCTTCGTCGCGCGATATTAGCTCAAAGCACTCGCCCAGCACGGGGTTTTTGCCCTTGAGGCGACGGCTCAGTTCTTTGTAGAGCAAAAACCCCGAGAACTCAGAGGTGCAGGAGCGCTCCAAAAACTCCACAAACACCTGCCGAGTTTCGCCGCTAATGCAATCCCAAGACTTGTCAAAGACCTCGCTGCGGACGAAGTGGTGACGGTTGTAGTCAGCCCGCAACTCGTCAAGGATGGCGAGCATCTCGTCTTCGTTGATCGAGATGTCCATGGCGGCCATCTCGTCAAAGTCGGTGGTGTAAAACCGAGGGGTGAGAATGGTGTCCTTGGCGGGAGCCTTTGCCCCTGGGCGAACTTCTTGCAATTCAGGCTTTTTAAGGGAATCTACCATGAGTCCTTAGATGGCGCGGTGAACGTTGGCCGGGCTATTTCCCGGTGGAGCGACGGCTGAGAGAGACGTGCATTCTTAGTCTAGGCATATTTCTACCCTGAGAGCAAAAAGCACTGGGCTATTTCTACCAACCGCTAAATGTCAGTGTATCAGGGCTTTTGAGACAGGCGGGGGCGCTTTAAGTTTTGCAACAAAGTTTGCGCCAGAATCTTTCGACGGTTGACGCCTAGCCAGGGCCTTGCGGGCCGATGCCGCCGCTCAGTTCTTCGGGCTAATTCATTGTCAATTCATTAAGTGGGGCGGTTTCTGGCGATTGCCCTGGGCACCCTGGTAGCCAGAGCCGATACCCATCGGCGCCCATCAGCCGGAGAATGCTATGGCGATCGCAGGATTTATTTTTATCGCAGCCGGGGCCGTGCTTTGGTGGGTGCAGCGCCGCCAGCAAAACCGCTGTAGCCAGCTCAAGCTGGCCCGCGCCTGCCAAGCAGCCGAGCTAGAAACCACCGCCGCCGCTGTCGCCCAAGAAATCGGCGGCGGCGACTGGCGCGACTACGTGTGGCTGCGGGGCACCCCAAAGACAGAGACCCCCCTGACCTCAGAGCTCAAGCAGTTGCCCTGTGTCTGCTACACCACCACAGTGGTGCGCGAGTACGAAGAAACCGTGCGCGAAAAAGACAGCGACGGGCGCGTTACTAGCCGCACCCAGCGCGGCTCAGAGACCGTCAGCGAATATAGCCAGCGCATTCCCTTTGACCTGGTAGACAGCTCTGGGCAGGTGCGGGTAGATCCTGAAGGGGCCAAGATCGAGTCGGTGGAAGTGCTCAACGAGTTTCGCCCCGACCGCCCCGCCGGGGGCCTGCTCTCCTACGGGTCGTTTTCTCTAGCGCTGGGCAGCGATGGCGGCCACGGGAACCGCAGAACCCTGGGCTATCGCTACAAGGAAACCGTGCTGCCCCTAGATCGCCCCGTGCTGGTGGTGGGTACGGCGAGCGATAGTACCGGCACCATCGCGCTCGAACAGCCCACCCAAGCCGATCAGCCCTACATCATCACGCTGAAATCCCACGAGGCCATTACCAAGAGCGTTGACCAGAGCGCCAAGATGGCGTTTTGGTCGATGGTGGGGTGCTTGGGGGTAGGGGTGGTGCTGTTTGTGGCGGCGATTGTAGCTTGACCTGGGCTTGGCCTGAGGTTGAGTCCTGATTGACTGACAAAACTCCTGAAACTTGCTCTACCGGAGGATGGGTTAGCGCCAGCGTAACCCATCTAAATTGGCTCTGGTGTTGGGTTTCGCTTCGCTCAACGCCAACCTACACCGCACCTTTTGTCAGTCAATCGGGGTTGAGTCTCTCTAGAACCTGGGCACCCTAGGCTCACACAGCGCCGCAATCTTCTCCAGAGAGCTGACCATGGCTGAGCCCCAAGGCATTTTCCCGGCCCCAGATATCCCCGCCCCAGATATCCCTGGCCTAGATATTACGGTGGCCATCCCCACCTACAACGGGGCCAAACGCCTGCCCCAGCTCTTAGAACGCTTGCAGGCCCAGATCAACACCGCTGGGCTGCGGTGGGAAGTTCTAATTGTTGACAACAACAGCCAAGACAACACCGCCGAGGTGATTCAGCACCATCAGGCATTAGGCAGCTTAGGCGTGCCCCTGCGCTCCGCCTTTGAGCCTCGCCAGGGGGCGGCCTTTGCCCGTCAAACAGCCATCCAAGCGGCCCGAGGAGAGTGGGTTGGCTTTTTAGACGACGACAACCTACCCGAGGTAAATTGGGTCGCCGAGGCCGTCGATTTTGGTCGCCGCCATGGCCAGGTGGGTGCCTTTGGTGGCCGCATTGAGGGGTGCTACGAAACCACTCCACCAGAGGGGTTTGAGCAGATCAAAGCCATGCTCGCCATTCGCGATCACGGCCCCGAGGTGATTGCTTTTGAGCCAAAGAAACTGCGGTTGCCGCCCGCCGCTTCTCTCGTTATTCGCAGGCAGGCCTGGATCGATTGTGTACCCACCGAACCCGCCCTCGCCGGAAAACTGCCCGGTGTATTCATCCAGGGCGATGATTACGAGCCGTTGCTCTACATTGACAAGGGAAACTGGCAGATTCTCTATAATCCGGCGCTCAAAACCTATCACCAGATTGCTCAGCAGCGATTTGAGCGTGAGTATTTGCTGACTCTAGCGCGGGGATCCGGCCTGTCTACCTGTCAGCTGGCGCTCATAGCCGACGACAACTGGTGTAGACCCCTGATTGCCCTGCGCGTACTCGTCGGTAGTCTGCGGAGGCTAGTCGCTCACCTGCTGCACAGCAGAGGCAAGGTCAATGCCGATCTGGCGGCGGCGCTCCAGCTTCAGTTTCACCTGGGCAGTTTACTCAGCCCCCTATACGTTCGCCGCTGGGTACGTTTGCCCTAATGCCAAATATATCGGTTATCGTCCCGGCCTATAACGCTGCCACCACCATTGGGGAGACGATCGCATCAGTTCTGGCTCAGACCTACTCTGACTTTGAGTTAATTGTGATCAACGACGGCTCCCAGGATGCGACCCTAGAGGTGGTGGGTCAGTTTGCCGATGAACGCATTCAAGTATTTTCTTACCCCAACTCAGGCCCGCAAAAAAGTCGCAACCGAGGCCTTGACCAAGCCCTTGGCCAATACATTTCGTTTGTAGATGCCGACGACCTCTGGACCCCTGAGAAGCTGGAGCTACAGCTGCGATCGCTGGAGGCCCAGCCAGAGGCATCGGTCGCCTACAGCTGGGTAGACGGCATTGATGAAACCAATAAAATCACGCGATCGGGCCAGCGCTCTACCTTAGAAGGCGATGTTTTTGAAGCGCTATTGCTCAACAATTTTTTAGGCAATGGGTCAAATCCGCTCATTCGAGCAGCGGCGCTTAGGCAGGTGGGCGGGTTTGACCTGGCCATTTTGGCCGGGCAAGATTGGGATATGTGGTTAACCCTAGCCACCCACTATGCCTTTGTGGTGGTGCCCAGGGTGCAGGTGTATTACCGCAAGGTTGCAAACTCAACCTCTTGGTCTAGCAACCTGCGGCGACAGGAGCAGGGCCTGATGCAGGTCATGGGCAAACACTTAGATAGCCGCAGCAAACTGACCGCTTCTAGGCATAGGTACCTGGCCTTTTGCTATCGATATCTGCTGTTTGAGTGCTTTGAAAAGTGCCCGCCAAACTTTAGCAATGGATTGCTTTCGCTGAGATTTTTTCTGGCAGCGGTTTACCTAGAACCCCGCTGGTGGGCCAAACGATATCATTTGATTGTGACCGTCATGATTAAGTCCATCGCCTACCTTTTTAGGTTTAAAAGGTTAAGCCCAGTGGGCAAGGCCAGTTTGGGCTAGCCCATTAGCGTCTGGGGCGGGGTGGGTCGGCATCGTCGCCCTGCTCTAGCTTGTAGGCGTTGAGCAGCTGGGTCATTTTGTGGCGCATTTTGAGGTGGGTTTCGGTTCCTTCGTAGGTGTAGCGGTTAAAGCCACCCTGGTCGATCAGCTGCTTGAGGTAGCTGACGCGATCGCCTGGGTTGGGGTGCGAGGCAAACCAGCTAATGCCTCGGTTGCCGTACTCCGCTTCGAGGGTGATCATTAGGTTGTGGAGGCCGTCGGCGGCGTAGCGGTTGTTGGCCAGCAGCTTGGTGCCCAAGATGTCAGCCTGGCGCTCCATATCGCGGGAGTAGCCCGACACAATCAGGCCCGCCGCAATATTGGCCACCTCAGGGATGGGAATAAACGAGGCCAGACTGGTGGTGAGGTTGCCCTGGGTCACCATTTGAAAGCTGTGGGAAAGCACCGCGTGGGCGATCTCGTGGCCTACCAGGCCCGCCAGCTCGGCCTCAGAGTGGCTTTTGGTGATGGCTCCGGCGTTGATAAAGATTTTGCCGCCGGGCAGGGCAAAGGCGTTGAGGCTGTCATCCATGATCACCTCAAAGCTGTAGTCAAACTCATCGCGCCCCGCCAGCCCCGCCAGCCGCTGGCCCATGTCGTTGAGGTAGGCGCGAATTTCGGGGTCATCGACGATGGGCAGCTGGCGCTTGACCTGCTCGGCCACCTGATTGCCCAGGCCGCTTTCGCCCTGCATCATCAAAATGCCGGAGTTGAGGGCGGTAAATGGCCCCAGCAGCCCTCCGGTGAGAATGTACCCAGCGGCCCCGGTGACAATGTTAGACACCAGGTTGCGGGTCAGGGTTTGGTTCATCTGGCCGCGAAAGCGATCTAGATTTTGCCGAGCCAGCCCGGTCATGGCCTCAGCTTGCGGGTGCTCGGGGTTGAGAATGGCGAACTGGTTGGCGGTGATGGCGGCTTCGATCCACTGCTGGCGAGCCATCTGCACCTCGGCCTG
>JBBSLR010000179.1:0-6332 GCA_038255045.1 Phormidesmidales cyanobacterium | reverse complement strand
CCCGCCACTACCGACTATCGCCTGGCCTGGTTTTTGACCTTCTATTCTGAAAACACCTGGCTGCTTCAGCCCAAGGAGCAAAAAATCAGCGTCAAGGGCGGCTGGAGCCGGGGTCGGGCGATCGCCCTGCGCCGCCTCAAAAACGAAGTCAAATCCTTCAGCTATTTTACCCCCCAAGACCTCGACATCTGCGCCCACCTCACCCACGACCCCTACGCCTACGGCTACGACAACTACACCTTTCCCGACCGAGCTTTGGCATCTTTAGTGGGGCATCCCCTGGTGTTTTGGGAAGACTCGCCCACCACCCGCGTCGATATGGTGAAAGGCGAGCCAGCCCTGCTGGTGCGCCAGGCGGGGGCGGGCAAGCTGGAGATTTCGCTGACCCCCGAGGTCGATACTCAAAAGGCGATCGCCCTGATCAAAGAGACCCCCACCCGGCTCAAGGTGATCGAGTTTGCCCCTAGCCACCACCGCATCGCCGAGGTGCTGGGGCCAAAGAATGCCCTCGAAGTGCCCGAAAGCGCCAAAGACCAGGTACTCGCCGCCATCAATGCCGTGGCGGGCCTGGTCACGGTGCACTCTGACATTGGCGGCGGCGTAGCCGATGCCGAAGCGGTCGAGGCGGCACCCCAGCCCCACCTGCACCTGCTGCCCGCCGGGGAAGGGCTAAAGGTTTCTCTCCTCACCCGACCCTTTGGCGAAGACGGCCCCTACTACCGCCCCGGCACCGGCGGCGAAATGGTGATCGCCGAAATTGACGGTCGTCGCCTGCAAACCCACCGCAACCTCAAAGCAGAGAAAAAACTGGCCCGCGCGGTCGAAACCGCCTGCCCCACCCTGCAACGCCTCGACGACACCGACGGCGAATGGCTGATCGACGACCCCGAAGCCTGTCTAGAGCTGCTGATGGAAATTCAGGATGTGGGCGATCAGGCTGTGGTGGAATGGCCCGAGGGCGAAAAAATGCGGATCGCCAACCGGGTCAGCCTCAGCAACTTTAAGATTCAGATTCAGCGCCAGCGCGACTGGTTTGCCGCCAGCGGCGAGCTGCAAATCAGCGATGACCAGGTGATGGATATGCAGCGGCTGATGGAGCTGCTGGAAAAATCCCCCGGTCGGTTTATTCAGCTGGCCGATGGCCAGTTTCTCGCCCTCACCCAGGAGTTTCGCAAGCGCCTTGACGACCTGCGGGCCTACTCAGAGAAAAGCGGTGACGGCGTGCGCTTCCATCCCCTGGCCTCGTTAGCCATGGAAGACTGGATGGACGAGGTCGGCCAGCTCAAGACCGACAAACACTGGAAAGACCACCTCAAGCGCCTCAAAGAGGCCCAAGACCTCCAGCCCGAGCTGCCTTCCACCCTCCAGGCCGAGCTGCGCGACTACCAGCTAGACGGCTTCAACTGGCTGGCGCGGCTGGCCCACTGGGGCGTGGGGGCCTGTCTGGCCGACGACATGGGCCTGGGCAAAACCCTGCAAGCCCTGGCGGTGATTCTCTCCCGTGCCCCCGAGGGGCCAACGCTGATTGTCGCCCCCACCTCGGTGTGCATGAACTGGCTCAGCGAGGCCGAGAAGTTTGCGCCGACGCTAAAGCCGATGCAGTTTGGCACGGGCGATCGCCAAAAAGTGCTCGACAACCTCAAGCCCTTTGACCTGCTGGTGTGCAGCTACGGCCTGCTGCAGCAGGATGACGTGTCCGACATGCTGGCCAAGGTCGAGTGGCAAACCATCGTGCTCGATGAAGCCCAGGCGATCAAAAACTCCGCCACCAAACGCTCTAAGGCGGCGATGAAGCTCCAGGGCGGCTTCAAAATTCTCACCACCGGCACCCCGATCGAAAACCACCTGGGCGAACTGTGGAACCTGTTTCGCTTTATCAACCCTGGCCTGCTGGGGTCGCAGGATCAGTTCAGTACCCGGTTTGCCAATGCGATCGAGCGCAACCAAGACAAGCAGGCCCGCAACCGCCTCAAGAAACTCATTCAGCCCTTTATTCTAAGGCGCACCAAAACCCAGGTGCTCGACGAGCTGCCCGCCCGCACGGAGGTCACCCTTCAGGTGGAGCTAAGCGCTCAAGAAATGGCGTTCTATGAGGCGCTGCGGCGGGAGGCGGTGGACAAACTCGCCGACCCCACTATCGAGTCGGGCACCAAACACCTGCAAGTGCTGGCCGAAATCATGAAGCTGCGCCGCGCCTGCTGCAACACCCGCCTGGTCAAGGGCAGCACCGCCCTGCCCAGCGCCAAGCTCGAAGCCTTTGGCGAAGTGCTCGAAGAACTGCTGGAGAACAACCACAAGGCGCTGGTCTTTAGCCAGTTTGTCGATCACCTGAGCATCCTCAGAGAATTTCTCGACGGGCAGAATATTAGCTACCAGTACCTCGACGGCAGCACCCCTGCTAAAGATCGCAAAAAGCGGGTCGATGCCTTCCAGGCGGGCGAGGGCGACGTGTTTTTGATCAGCCTCAAGGCCGGGGGCACTGGTCTCAACCTCACCGCCGCCGACTACGTGATTCACATGGACCCCTGGTGGAACCCGGCGGTGGAGGATCAGGCGAGCGATCGCGCCCACCGCATCGGCCAGCTGCGCCCCGTCACCATCTACCGCCTGGTGGCCAAAAACACCATCGAAGAAAAGATCGTTGACCTGCACAAGCAGAAGCGCGATCTGGCCGACAGCCTGCTCGAAGGCACCGACATGAGCGGCAAGATCTCCACCGAGCAACTACTCCAGATGATCAGCGAGGGATAACGTCGCGAGGGACAGAAACCACTGCCCTAAACCTAAGCTACCCCGGCAAACAGCGCCTCGTAGGGCTGGGGGTTGGCATTCTCCTGGGCGACAATTTCCACAATTTTGTTGCGCGACTGGGGCAAGTACAGCGCCTCTACGCACACCTGGGCCACCTTGAGCCGGGGCACGCTACCCTCAAACAGCGTATCTGCCGGGGCCATAATCAGGGCACAGCTATCGATGTCGTCATCCTTGAGGCCGCCGGGGCGGACGATGGTATAGGTGAGACCGCTGGCTTGCAGGTAGGCTTCGGCCTGCTGCTTCCAGTAGAGAATCAAAAAGAAGAGGTTGAGGGGGTGAAAAAAGCGAGAGACACAGAGCGAAGAGACCATGACAAAGTGCTCGATGCCCACGTCTTTGGCCACATCCACCAGATTTTTGTTGCCTTCGTAGTCGACCTGGTAGGGGCCGGTGGGGTCAAAGCCGGGGCGCGCCCCGGTGGCCGAGAGCAGCACGGTGCAGCCAGCCATCGCCCCTCGAATGCTTTCTTTATCGGTCACGTTCCCCTCTACCAGCGTCACCTCGATGGGCAGCTTGTCTCGGGCGGCGGCGGCGTCGCGCACAAAGGCCACCACCGGCACGCCGCGATCAACCAGCTGGGTGACAATTTTCGAGCCCGTAGCTCCCGTAGCCCCGGCAATAAATGCTTTCACGGCGGCATTCTCCTGGTGTGATGGTTCTGTGTCGTTCTGCTGTAGTGGCCTGATTCTACGGAATGACCGGCTAAAAAGAAACTATCCCCAGGGCAGACTCGCCTAAACCGTGGCGGGTATGACAGTTCTGGGGGGCACACTTGAGATACTAAAGCTTTACGATTAGGTTAGGCTCTGACGTAACCTGTGGCGCAATTACACTGTCTGGTAATTAAACCGTCTGATGTTGTTTAAGCAAGTGGTTGCACAGTGACCCTGGAATCCATGCCCTCTACCCAGAATATTGATGCATTGCCCTTTGCTCCAGGGAATCAGGGTGCTACGGAGAATGTAATGGTCAACGACTCCCCCCCAGAGGACATCGCTGACGACGCGATCATCGACCAGGCGATCGCCCGCCCCTCAGCCGATGGTGGCCTGGTGCTAGAGGGTCACTACGCCGGCAAGATGGATATGGCTGCCGACGTCGATACCGTGGGCCGCTACTTGAATAGCCACCAGGGTTGGTTTACCCGCTGCGCCCACCCCATGCAGGTAGAGCCAATTGCTGACCACGGCTATGCGCTGGTGGTGGGGCATTTTGCGATGCTGGGGCACGAGGTGGAGCCAAAGGTGGGGCTTTACCTGTCGCCCCTCGACCACCGGGTTTACCGCATCGACACCATGGCGATCCCTGGGTATGTGGCCCCGGGCTACGATGTTGATTTTCACTCGGTGCTGCAGCTCAAGGAGGGGGCTGCGATGGCCCCCCCGGCTACAACCCTGACTGAGGTCGATTGGGAACTGAGCCTGGCGGTCAAGATTCATATGCCGCGGCTGCTGGGTTCAGTGCCGCGATCGCTGCTTAAGTCTTCGGGCGATCGCCTGCTCAACCAGATAGTGCGCCAGGTGTCTAAGCGCCTCACTCGCCGGGTGCAAGAAGACTTTCACACCAGCCACAGCCTGCCCCTGCCCGAGAGCTACCGAGGCCACCACTTCTGGTCGAACTGGGGGCGGTGAGCCTAGCCTAGAGCGGCGGATGGTTTTGAGCGGCATCTACGGCGATCGCCGCCCAGAGTAACCCTGGGCAGCGATCACAGAATTTAGGTTGTGCAGGCCAAGCTCTTTCCTTACGGGCTAGGAGCCAGCGGTGGCCTGGAGATCAGACAGCAGCCGCTGCACAATCTTCATGCCGGTAAAAGCCTGCCAGCTAAACAGCCCGACCAACACGATATTGAGGGTGATATGGGTGAGCCGAGCCGTCTCATTGCCCTTTTGCATAAAGGGCACCAGCGCTGCCGAAGAGGCGATCAGCGTGGTCATGCCCAGACCCACCAGCAGGTGAGGCCCCACAAACAGCTTGCCGGCCTCCAGGTAGGTGACCCCCATAGCGCCTACGGTGCTGATCACCATAAAGGCCAGCAGGGCCGAGCCGACTTTGTGGTGTTTGAGGGCAAATTTGCCTTTGATCAGCTCTTTGCGGGTTTCGGCATCGGCTAGGCGGGTTTTGCGGGCCTGCACCCCCAGGTAAAGCGCGTAGAAGGTGGTCGCCAGCAGCAGCCACATCACCACCGGGTGAACAAAATTGAGCCAGGGTTGGATTGTCTCTAAAGTCATGGGGCTCCGTTGCTACAATTGGGCGTTACATTTATTTAACAAAATTATAGGAGCACAGATTCTGGCTTGGCAAAGCATTAGTCAGAATGAAAAGGTGCGGGATGGGAACCTCGTTCAATTGATCGCGTCGTGCAGACATAGCGCTGTGGACTGCCCCCAGCCATCAGCGCCCAGGAAGTGTAGCCCCATTTGTCTAAGAATTCATTAAAAAAATAGGGAGATGTTATGGGGCGATTGACCAAAGGCCAGGCTCCGCCAGCGCAGCGGTTTGTGACAACGTTGCTGGCTAGTTTTTTGGGGGCGGTGCTGCTGAGTCAGGGACTGAGCCATGCTCCAGGGTTTGCGGCAGAGCCTGCGGCGGTGGTCGCCGAACAGGCTGCCCCGATTCTGGCCAACGCTGAGGATGCGCTCCAGGTTGACCCGGCGGCGCTGCCAGAGAACAGGCTGCCTACCCCCTTTCCTGAGCAGCCCGACGGCACCCTGAAGCTGCCCAAGGAGCCAGATATTCCCGAAATTGTGCCGGTGGCGGGCTCTGAAGCAGCTTCAGCGGCCGCTGAGCTAGATGCCGATTCTCCCGTAGGCCGGGCGCTGCTGCTGGCGGGGCTTTCGCCTGAGGCGGCCAAGCGCAGCGAGCTGCTGATGCAGGCCGATCGCCTGTACCAGGAGGGTGATCGCGCCGATGCCGAGCTGCTCTACCGGGCGGCCAAAGACCCGGCCTGGCTAGCCGAAACCGGGCCAGAGCTGGCGTTGGCCCCAGGCCGGTCTTTGACCATCGCCCCCCTCACCGACCCCGCAGATTTACCCCCTGGGGGCCAGGTCTACTGGCGCGAGGCCCTAGCCGGGGCCGAGACTGAGTTTCCCAACCGGGTGCTGATTCCCCTGGAGCTTTTGGTCAAAAACCATCCCGAGTTTTTGCCGGGGCAGGCTCTATATGCCCGCTACCTGGTGCAGCAGGGCCGAGCCGACGAAGCCCAGGCGGTGCTTGATGGGGCGATCGCCCGCTACCCCTACAACCCCGACCTGCTCCAGGCCCAGGCCGAGGTGCAGATGGCTCGCCAGCAGTGGATCGAAGCCGCCATCACCGCCAACCAGTTCGCCATTCTCAACCCCGAGCACCCGCAAGCTGAGGCCATGACCGGGCTGGCTCGGCAAAATCTCGATCGCTTTCGCGGCGAGATGAACCAAACCCTTACCCGCAACCTGCTGTATAACATTGTCACTGGAGCCGATGGGAACATTCTCACCGGGGGGCTGATGGGGACATTAACAGCCCTCAACTCAGGCATTTTG
>JBBSLR010000178.1:0-6337 GCA_038255045.1 Phormidesmidales cyanobacterium | reverse complement strand
GCTGCGAGAGGGCATCGCAGAGTCGCACCACATCGCCCATGTGGCCGTGTGCGACAACCGTGGCCGCACCCTCTCAGTGGCGGGCAATGGCGAACTGGGCACCTTTATTCGCTCAGCCCTGAAGCCGTTTCAGGCCCTGGCAGTAACCGCCGCCGGGGCGCTAGAGCGCTACGGCCTCGACGACCGAGACTTGGCCATCATGTGCGGTTCTCACCAGGGCAGCATTGAGCAGGCCCGCCAGGCCTTTCACATTTTGTGGCAGGCCGACCTTGACCCCACAGCCCTGCGCTGCCCCACCCCCGAGGGCAAAAAAAGCCGCCTAGAGCACAACTGCTCGGGCAAGCACGCGGGCATGCTGGCCGTCAGTCAGCAGCGCAACTGGCCCCTAGAGAGCTACCTCGATCGCAACCATCCGGTGCAAAAGCTGATTTTGACCCGCATTGCAGAACTGCTGGGCATGCCCTCCGACGAGTTTATCTGCGCCCACGACGACTGTGGTGCCCCCACCTACTTTATGCAGCTCAGCCAGATGGCCGTCCTGTTTGCCATGCTGTCGTCGGGCAACAACCTCGATATGGAGCGCATTGTGCGGGCCATGACCAGCCACCCCGACATGGTGGGTGGCCCCGGCAGCTTCGACACCACCCTGATGGATCTCACCAATGGTGCCCTGGTGAGCAAGTCGGGGGCTGAGGGCATTCAGTGCATCGGCAAGGTTGGCGAAGGGCTGGGGGTTTCGATCAAGGTGATCGACGGCGCTAGGCGGGCCAAGTACGCCACCGCTATTTTTACCCTGCGGCAGCTCGGCTGGATCACACCGACCATTGCCGACACCCTGGCTGAGACCTATATGAAAATTGGTGAGTTTAAGCGCCTAGACGTGATCGGCGACCTGCCCATGATGTACTGAACCCGCTGTTCCTCTCGGGCCCGAGAGGCCCCGAGAGGGGTTGAGCCACCTAACCCAACCCCAGAGAAAATTAATTGTTAACTGAGAACATTTAGCGCTATAGTAGATAAGCCGACGCGGGGTAGAGCAGTCTGGTAGCTCGTCGGGCTCATAACCCGAAGGTCCATGGTTCAAATCCATGCCCCGCCACCAAAACAACAAAAAGGGCTTCTAGAGTTTTCTAGAAGCCCTTTTTGTTTGACTCGATTTTTGGCCAGGCTTGGCCAGCGTCCCCCCGGTGGACGATAGTGATTTCTGTTACCCCCTCAAGGCCAGGTACCGATGGCTCAGCCCAAGATTATCGTTCTAGATGACGACCCCACTGGCTCTCAGACGGTACACAGCTGCCTGCTGCTGCTGCGATGGGATGTCGAGACGCTGCGCCAGGGTTTACAGGATGCGTCGCCAATTTTCTTTGTGTTGACCAACACCCGCGCCCTGGCCGCCGCTGCCGCTGAGCAGGTGACCCGAGAGGTGTGCCAAAACCTGAAGGCGGCGATCGCCCTCGAAGGTGTCCAAGATTTTCTCGTGGTCAGCCGCTCTGACTCGACCCTGCGGGGCCACTACCCGGTGGAAACCGATGCGATCGCAGGCGTTCTCGGCCCCTTCGACGCCCACTTCCTAGTGCCTGCCTTTTTTGAAGGCGGTCGCATCACCCGCGACAGCATCCACTACCTGATGGTCGATGGCATACCCACCCCAGTTCACGAAACCGAGTTCGCCAAAGATTCGGTGTTTGGTTACAGCACCAGCTACCTGCCCGACTACGCCGTCGAAAAGACCGCTGGCCGCATCCAGGCCGAAGCGGTCGAACGCTTTACCCTAGAGGATATGCGCGCGGGTTCCCTAGAACGGCTCTTGGCCCTGAGGCACAACGTCTGCTGCGCCGTCGATGGTGAGACCCAGGCTGACCTCAACCAATTTGCCCAAGATCTGCTGATCGCCGCCGCCCAGGGCAAGAAATTTTTGTTTCGCAGCGCCGCCAGCATTCTCACCGCCCTAGCGGCCCTGCCCCCCCAGCCCATCGATGCCAGCCAGATGAGCACCTACGTGCGCGGCGGTAGGCCAGGGGCGATCGTCGTCGGCTCCCACGTTCAAAAAACCACCCAGCAGCTAGAGCAACTGCTCCAAGAGCCGGGGGTCAACGGCATTGAGGTGAATGTGGCCTACCTGCGCGATTCGCAGAGCGTTCGGGAACCGACTCGGAACGAGTATCCGTCCCGGAATCGCGGCCCGGCAGCCCACAGCCAGTTGCTAGCAGCCATTCTGACCCAAGTGACCCAGGCCCACAGTGAAGGCCAAGTGCCCGTGGTCTACACTAGCCGCAACGAACTCACCTTTGACACAGTGCAGGCCCGCCTCGACTTTGGCGTCGAGGTGTCATCCCTGCTGATGGACGTGATTAAAGCATTGCCTGCCGATATCGGCTTTTTGATCAGCAAGGGCGGCATCACCTCCAACGATACCCTCAGCACCGGGCTAGCGCTGCGGACGGCCCGCCTGCTCGGCCAAATTCTCCCCGGTGTCTCCGCCGTGCGAACCCCCGCCGACCATCCCCAGTTCCCCGACCTGCCCGTGGTGCTGTTCCCCGGCAATGTCGGAGATGGGGACGCGCTGGCGCTAGCCTATCGGCGACTGATGGGGATATAGAACGAAGGCAATAACCGTCTCTACCGGCTTATCTCTTTGCGATCCTCCCGCAGGTCTTCGATTAGCTGGGCCAGCTGCTCGCTGCTGGTGTGGTAGACCTCGTTGCAGAAGTGGCAAATGGCTTCGGCGCCATCATCTTTTTCGATCATGTCTTGCAGCTCGTCTTCACCCAGCATTTTGAGTGCCCCCAACATGCGATCAAAGGAGCAGGGGCATTTAAATTGCACCATTTGGGTTTCGGGCAAAATCTCTAGGCCCAGGTCACCCACTAAGTCATCAAAGATTTGGGGCAGGGTTTTGTTGGCTCTCAGCAGAGGCGTAAAGCCGGTCAGCGAAGCCAGGCGGCTTTCAATCAGGTCTACCATTTCGCTATCTTCGGCGGCGCGGGGCAAAATTTGCAGCAGCAGCCCGCCCGCCGCCTCGACGCCGTTGGCCCCCACAAACACGCCCAGCACCAGGGCTGAGGGGGTTTGCTCAGAGTTCATCAGATAGTGGGTCAGGTCTTCACTAATTTCACCAGAGACTAGCTCCACGGTGCTGGAGTAGGGGTATCCGTAGCCCATGTCACGCACCACGTAGACGTAGCCCTGACGGCCCACCGCGCCGCCCACGTCAAGCTTGCCTTGGGCGTTGAGGGGCAGCTCAACGGCAGGATTGTCGACATAGCCCCGGGCGGTGCCATCGAGGCCAGCATCGACCAAGATGCCGCCCAAGGGGCCATTGCCCCGCACGCGGATATTCACTCGCCCCTGGGGCTGTTTCATGCTGGAGGCCAGCAGTAGCCCTGCCGCCAGAGTACGGCCCAGGGCTGCCGTGGCCACGTAGGACAGCTGGTGACGCTGCCGGGCGACCTCCGTCAGTTTAGTGGTCACTACCCCCACTACTCGTATACCGCCCTCGGCGGCGGTGGCCCGAATAAGTTGGTCTGCCATGCGCTCCCTAGTTTTGCTTCATATTGCTTAGTAATTATTGTAGGAGGTTTAGGGGGGTGCAGGTTTGGGGTGATTTACCGACCCTTGCTCTGGGATAAAATCGGGGGGCTGTTCTACCATGCCCCAGGTTTTCTTTTGGCATACTGGAGACTGTTGTTTGCGGGCACATCACCCTATGCTTGGCACTTTTCAGCACAGTTGTCTCCGCATCGAAGTAGAGGCGACCCAGGGGCAAATTCAAACCAGTTTGATGCAGCCCGGCCAATTTTGCCGGTGGCTCTGGCCCCAGCGGTTTAGCCAGGGTTTACCCAATGAACTCCACAGCGGTCTCAGCTTTAACAGCTACCTCGGCCCCGTCGAAGTTCACCACCAGATTAAAGAGGTGACTGACCACAGCCTGCACATGCTGCTCTCAGGCGGTATTGACGGATTCCATGAGTGGTACTGGGGTGACCAGTGGGTGCAGTCGGGCCTAGAGGGGGTGTCGGCCCTACCGCTCAACCTGGGCCAGACCCTGGTGATGCTGCGGCTGCGGCGGCATCTAGAAAAGCCTAGTCGCTAGGCCTTGCTGCCAGGGATCGCTAGCCTCATTGGGCAGAGGATACCGAACCCAATACCTGGGCTAGCTCATCTAAAAACTGGGCCTGAGCCTTGATAATGCGTTTTTTAGCCTCTTGCAAAGAAAACCAGGCGGCCTGATCAATCTCTGGAAACTCTTTGAGCAATCCAGAGTTGGGGGGCCACTCTAGCATAAAGGTGTTGCTGTGGAGGCGGGCGGGGTTAAAGTTGCCCTCAAAGGCCCAGGCAAAGACCAGTTTGCCCCCGGCCTGGCGCACTGGCCGGAGGGGGCGAAAGTCTCCGGCAGGGGCTTGCCCCGTCTCTTCTAAAAATTCGCGCTTGGCGGCCTCAAAGGTGTCTTCGCCGGGGTCAATTTCACCCTTGGGAATGGTCCAAGCCTGCCAGCGGCGATTGACCCAGTAGGGGCCACCGGAGTGCACTAGCAGCACCTCCAGCCCCTGATCCTGGGTTCGATACATGAGTAGCCCGGCGCTTTTCTTAGCCATGGCGGCGATCGCACTTCACCTCAGCATTTCTACCCCTGCCAAGGCGTGCTGTCCTCAAATCATCAGTGCCTTGTGCTTGGCTTAGCATATCTATGGGGTCACGCAGCTTAAATCACGCTGTTGCCCATGGTTCACACATTACCAAAACTAACTATGCCTTACCAGTACGATATTGGCCCCGGCCAAAAGATATATCTTGACAACCCCGGCAACAATACCCTGATTACCCTGGCCAGCGGCGGGCCAGGGCAACAGCAGCAGTCTGGCACCCAGGTAGCCACCGGCCCCTGGACAGAGGTGCCCCAGGTGGCTAGGGTAGGCAGCGGCGTGCTGGTTCGCTGCACTACGGGGCAGGGCGCGTTCATTTGGCAGGTGCAGGGCAGGCAAATTGGGGCCGCTGACGCCACGGCCTGGCCCGCCGCTCAGGCCGAGTCAATGCAGGTGACGGCTAGCTCAGCCCCGGGAATGCAGCCCATGCAGCCCATGCAGCCCATGCAGCCCATGGAGATGGGCGATATGCAGATGTCGGCTAGCCCCATGACCATGCGCATGGGCAATATGACCCTGGGAATGGGCGATGGCAAATCTCCCGGTGCCGCTGCTGGCAATGCTGCTGGCAATGCTTCTGGCCCACAAAATTTTTGCCCCCAGTGCGGCGCGGCGGTTAGCCCAGGCGATCGCTTTTGCGGCAGCTGCGGTGATCAGCTGCCATAGCGACCCACCCATAACAAAGGCGATAAAACAGCTCCGAGAGATGGCATCGTCTAGCGCTAAGCCCATGGCTACCGGGGCCAGACCCACATAGGCACGGAAATCATTGGCCCTAGGACGATGATCAATTTGACCACCCGGCGATCGCTAGGTGGTCATTGGCATCTCCCCAGGCTGCTACCCTGAAATAGGCGCAGGGCCATGGCCAAGTTGAACCTGGGTCAATGTCACCCCGCGTTAGCTTTGTTAAGCTTTACGATCATTATTCAGTTAGGGTCCTTAGGAAACAGCGCTCACCATGGGAATGCAAGTCTGGCCAGGTCGTCCCCATCCCCTAGGGGCCACCTGGGATGGCACGGGCACCAACTTCGCCCTATTTTCAGAAAATGCCACGGCGGTCGATCTCTGTCTGTTCGACGGTGACGATCAAGAAACTCGAGTTCCCCTCACCGAGGTCGAAAACTACGTCTGGCACGGCTTCTTAACCGGAGTGGGGCCATCCCAGCGCTACGGGTTTCGCGTGCACGGCCCCCACGCCCCCGAGGCCGGCCAGCGGTTTAACCCCCACAAGCTGCTGATCGACCCCTACGCCCGAGCCTTAGATAGCGACGTGCAGTTTGACCCGGCCATCTTTAGCTACGACATGGGGGCCACCGATGACTTAGAAAGCCTCGATCTATCGTTCTCTGAGATCGATAGCGCTCCCTTCATGCCCAAGGCGGTGGTGGTCGATACGGCCTTTGACTGGGAGGGCGATCGCGCCCCTGAAACCCCCTGGCATCGCACCATCATTTACGAGACCCACGTCAAAGGCCTCACCCAGCGTCACCCCGAGGTGCCCGAGCCGCTGCGGGGCACCTACGCCGGGCTTGGCCATTCCGCCATGATCGACCATCTAACTCAGCTCGGGATTACCGCCGTAGAACTGCTGCCCGTCCATCACTTTCACGCCTACCCCGGACACCTGGCCAACACCGGGCTGCGCAACTACTGGGGCTACGACTCGCTCAACTACTTTGCCCCCTACGGCG
>JBBSLR010000177.1:0-6360 GCA_038255045.1 Phormidesmidales cyanobacterium | reverse complement strand
GGTAGTCGCGCTCCCGAGCCGACAGGCCCAGGATATCGTCAATTTCTGCCGCCGAGCAGTCTTGCAGCTTGAGCGTCAGGTAGTCTACGCAGTCGGGCTGGTTTTGGGCTTTGAGGTATTGCACCAGGGTGTTGATGACGCGATCGCGCATTACCCCATCGCCAGGGTCATCGGCATCGGCCATCATTTTTTCGCGCACCTGCTGCACCACCGAGCTGCGCGAGTGAGCTTCGGCGGCCTCGGTTTTAGCCCCCTCGCTGACCAGGGTCATATCCACCGAAGTTTCGGCGGGCTGGCGGCGGCTAAAGGCCTGGGCGCGCAGCACAATCAGCTGCTGGCTTTGGCTCCCCCGCAGAGAAATGCGGCGTTTGGCGTACTGTTCGCTAAAGGCCATATACTCTGCCAGCTCTAGCCGGGTGCGGGGGGTGTAGTCTTCGGGCAGCTCGTGCTCCCGGCGAAAGGCATTGAGCACCTCGATGTAAAAGTTCTGCATAAAATCTTCGAGCAGCGCGTAGCGCCCCTGAAAACCCAGATTGCTGCCTCGGGGGGCCACGTGGCGGTAGACGATGGCGCTCAGGCTGCTGTGTAGCTCAACCCGGCCTCGGGTAGACCCCATGTCGTAGTAGGCCAGGCATTTGCCCACCCGGTGACTCACCAGAGACGTTTGCCAGTGGCCCACCTCACCCGAGGCCTGGATGCGATCGCTCATGGCACAGATGCGATCAATTTCTGTCGTTAGCCGCTGCATCACGCCCTCTAGACCCGCGAGACGTCGCTGTAAGTGGGCCATAAATAGCCCTTGCACGAGGGCGGCAACGGTAGCAGCGCCGCCGCTCGATTTTGGGCCAGAATCTGGCGGCTGTGGTGTAAACCCAGGGGACGATAGGGGCATAGCAAAGCAGGTAGATGCGGTCTTCATAGTTACCCAATCCTAACAACGACACCGAGATCGCGAATCATCAACCGAGCCAGTCAGCCGGTCGGTCTAACTCGCCGGGCCTATTGGGTAATCCCGATTGGGTCGGGGCGATTTCTAGGCCTATGTGCCAGCGATCAAAGCTGACTGGCCCATCCCTATAGCCAGAGGGTGATCCCAGCGCCGCGATCGGCCGAGCAGCCGAGCGGGCACCAAGCGCCGCCTAGATATCCTGAAATCCTTATGCTGGCAGCGATCTAGCCTTCTCCACCGGCCTTAAGATAGCGCTAGAAACGGCGATCGTTTACCGTGGCTGACCGCCGCAGCGGCTCTCTGGACAGAACGTGCCAGTTGCCCAGCTGACCTGCCCTTTGCTTTTTTCTAAACGGCTTAGCCTGCATTATTCATAACGCTAAGGAAATGCCTGTCATTCCCGTGGAAGCGGGAATCTATGGGAAACAACCTACTCCCGACTGGGTGACCACCCCACGCCTTCGCGGGGGCAGGCACTGCGCCGGGAATGATAGCCTTCAACGTCTGTTCTCGTGAACAATTCGGGTTAGACCGGCTGGGCACCCCAGTCTAGAGCCGTCTCCCAACCCAGCCCTTGGCGCACTATCAGAGGGGCTTCGCCCTCCATATCGAGAATGGTTGAGACCTCGTAGGCCAGGGGCTGGTCGTCATCGACAATGATGTCCACCAGCTTTTCGAGGGTGTCAAACATCACCATTTTGTCTAGGGCTTCGCCAGGCCCAGAGTCGGGCAGCAGGGTCAGCGCTGAGGTCGAAATCACCGGATTGTTGAGCTGGTCTACCAGGGCCAAACAGGTGGCGTGGTTGGGCACCCGAAGGCCCGTGGTGCGACGCTTAGGGCTCATCACCAGGCGCGGCACCTGCCGAGTCGCCGGCAGCAAAAACGTAAACGGCCCCGGAATCAGCCGCCGAATCAGGCGATAGGCCCCGTCGCTAACAATGGCGTAGTCGGCAATATTAGAGAGAGAGGCGCACAAAAACGTCAGCGGTTTGTCGTTGGCCATCTGCTTGAGCTGGCGCACCCGCTGCACGGCCCCCTTGTGGTTGAGGTCACAACCGATGGCGTAGACTGTGTCCGTGGGGTAAAGCACCACCGCCCCCTGTCGCAGCGCCGCCGCAATGGCTTCTACCTTGCGCCCCTGGGGGTTCTCAGAATGTAGCTTGTAAACCGTCGCCATTGCCCCTGTCCCCGATTCCTTTGCTCTGTTGAAAACCATAGCTTATCTCGATTGCCCCACCGGCATCGCAGGCGATATGTGCCTGGCTGCCCTGGTCGATGCCGGGGTGCCCCTCGACTATCTCCAGACAAAGCTGACCCGCCTGGGGCTAGATGATGAATTTACCCTTTCTGTAACGCCGCTTCACCGCCGAGGATTGCGCGCCCTCTACGCCCAGGTCAACCTCACCCCGTCAGCGGCGGAACCTGGAGCCAAAGCCACTCCCCCAGTGGTTGCCCCCAGCCACGGCCATTCCCACTCGGCCCCAGGCTCCAGCCACGGCCCCAGCCCCGACCACGAACCCAACCCTGACCACAGCCCTCCTCAGCCAACCGCCACGCGCAACCTGCCTGAGATCGAACGCCTGATTGCCCAGGCGAACCTGCCCGATCGCGCCTGTCAGTGGAGCCTAGTGGTGTTTCGTCGTCTGGCCGAGGCCGAAGCGGCTGTCCACGGTATTGCCGTGGAGCAGGTACACTTCCACGAGGTCGGGGCCACCGATGCCATTGTCGATATTGTCGGCACCTGCCTCGGCCTCGACTACCTAGATATTGATATCCTGGTGTGTTCGCCCCTGCCCACCGGGCGCGGGCGGGTGCGGGCCGCCCACGGCTGGCTACCGGTACCGGCGCCGGCGGTGCTGAAGCTGATGGAGCACCGGCAGGTGCCGCTCTACAGCAATGGTCTAGAGGGTGAACTGGTGACACCGACGGGGGCGGCGATCGCAACGGCCCTGGCCGACCATTTTGGCGATCCTCCCGCTATGGCGCTACATCGCACCGGGCTAGGGGCCGGGGGCAAAGACCTGCCCGTGGCCAACATTCTGCGCCTGTGGGTGGGGCAAGCAGCATCTGCTCCAGCCCCACCCACAGGCCAAGCGCTCGGCCAAGGGACAGAGGGACTGCCCAATCCAGCGCCCCCCTACGGCCTCGAAACCGTTACCCTGCTTGAGACCCAGGTCGATGACATGGTGCCCCAGGCCGTAGGCTACCTCTACGAACGCCTCTACGCGGCCGGTGCCCTAGAAGTCTTTACCCAGCCCATCGCCATGAAAAAGTCGCGACCGGGGCTGCTCATCACCGTCCTCTGTCGCCCCGCCGATGAGCCTTCCTGCGCTGATATTCTGTTTGCCGAAACCCCCACCCTCGGCATTCGCCGCCAGGCCCAGCAGCGCTGGGTACTGCCTCGCCGCATGCAGACCCTTGAGACCCCCTACGGCCCGGTCAACCTGAAGCTGGCCTATCACCCCGTCACTCAAGCCGTCCTCAATGTTCACCCCGAATACGAAGACTGCGCGGCGATCGCCCGCCGCCATCAAATACCCTGGCAGGTAGTCCACCAGACAGCCCTGAGCATCTGGTATGGTCAACAGCCACCGTCAGCTGTAACCTAGCTATCTGGTTCTGGCCAGGCATCAGAAGACTTTTCCGCTGAATTCTCTGGCCTATTCTCATCCGCCAACCTATTCTCATCCGCGAAATGGTGAAGGGGCGAATGCTTAAGGGCCTGGGAAAAAATACGAAATGCCCCTGAGTTCTGCTGATCAGACGAGAACATATCCGGCAGGTCGCCAGCACTAGAATCTACCTTAACCAGATTGTACTCAATGTTTTCGCCATAGATGGCAAAGGTAATTTGAAATACCTCCAGAAAGTTGATCACCCACTGGCACTCGCTGCGGGGAAACTGCTCGTAGTAACGGATTAAACTGGCAATTCTGGCCTCCAGATAGGGAAGAGACTGGCGCGATATCAGGATTAGCTTGAGCAAAATAATCGCCAGCGTGAGTGCATTGCCCTGGGACAGCACCAGCGAAAATAGCGCGGAGGGATGCTCTTTGTCTTCGGTCATCAGATAGTCAATCACCCGGTTGCTAGTGCGCAACACCAACGATGAGTTTAACTGCTGAAGTTCAGCTTCAGCATAGACCTCAGGCAAACGTCTATTTAGGTGCTCCTGGATTTGCTGAGAGATTGGGTTACCACTAACGGTGTAAAGCAAATAACGAGGCAAACTTCTTTTGAATTCACCGTAGGTGCTCTCCTTAATTTGCTCCAAAAATAGCCGAGCTAAGTTTTTGTAGCTAAACTCACCCCGCTTTGCCACGATTGCCTTGACCAGTCTCAGCGTGCTATCTCCCAAAGTCGTAGGGTTTTGCACTGCCCGCCCGTTAAACTGCCCCGCATGACCGTAGGCCGTATATATGGCCAAATCAAACTTAAACTTTTCCTTCAGCCGCCTAGAAAGAGCTCGGGCAGCCTGACGCTGCTCAACTGGGTTAGCCTCGTTAACATACTGCGGTACTAGCAGGTAAGACGTATAGCGATTTGCCCATTCCTCGGGACGGTTGATAGTGCGCTCTTCGGTGTAGCGAGCCGCAAACAGCCGCAGCTCATCAAAGTCGGTACTTTGGGTAAACCTGATTAACCACTGACGCAAACGCTTTAAAGTGGGTGACAGCGTACGCCGCTGAATTAAAGAATCTGAGAACAGGTCAACGAGAGCCTGAATCATCTCAAATTGCCGGGCTACCTCCCAGTTATTGACCAAAATGTAGCAGCATCGCTTAACGGTGTTGCGAAATTCCTGCTCATCATTGGCAAACAAAATAACGTGAAGCGCCGGCAGCGTTTGAGAACTCACCGAATCAGTATGGTGAATAAAAAGATGGCGAAACTCCTCCAAAACATCCTCAGGATGCCAAATTTTTACGATTTCCAATAGAAAATCATAAAGCACCTGCTGAGCCTGGGGGAGGCTTAACCCAGGTCGAGACCTAAACTCGTTTGGCTCCATCAAAGGGTATCTAGACACAGTTTCCTGAGACATTTGCCCCGCGCCTTACTTCAGACATCGCCGAAGCAACTCTGGGCTAACTAACTGACTCAACTAACTCGCGAATTAGCCTACCTTTCACAGGCTACTCCTAGCGATCAGTGGCACAGATCACAACGGCCCTCACTGGATCAATCACGCCTGGACCTGGTTGCCATAACAGTGCGGTGATGACCCTGTTGAATGAGATGCATTAAATCAGTGCGAATCGCAAAGAGTCCTAAACGAGCTAATTCAACCCCAGCAGCCCCGATGGATAATTCACTTCACTATCTAGGCAAGCTCAGCAATGAACCGAACCTCCCAGGGGAAGTAGCTACAAAGGTAGGCAACATACCCTCAGTAATTTTAGCCAACTACCTGTGTAAAGTAACACAACTCAGGCTAATTTCGAGCCGTATAGGCCATTGTGCTGACCACTATGGATCAAACTTCGTGCCAACAGGACACAAAAAAACACATTAGCTAAAAGCCCCGACCTAGGGGTAATGAAGCAACCTTTGAGAATGTAGCTGGCAAAGTTGCCGCTAAACTCGGGCACTAGAGGAAATGCGTCTACAGGAAACTAGGCAAAATTCTACCGTCTTTGCAGCACATCGCAGCAGACTCAATCGGCCCTAGCTACATCAAGCCCCGAACGTCAGTAGGTTTGAACGCCAATAAGGCAACTATGTAAACGACTACAGTAGTCGCTGGTATGGGGGCGGAGGGGCTCGAACCCTCACGACCGTTTAGGGTCAACGGATTTTCATCTTCCCGCAGCTTTCGCTGCTGCCTAGGTCAAGCAATGCTTGAGACCGGGCTTTGAAGATTGGACCCTCCCTTTACCCTCGACTGCACGTTAGGGTAGCTCCCGTCGGGCCTCTGCACCTTCCGGCATAGCACATGCCGGCTTGGCTCAGGATTGCCATGTCTAGCCAAACTAATGATCTAGAGGTAGGTTTCCCTGAGTTTGAGAGCTTCCACTCAGCAGGTTTCTCCGCTGAGGCTCAGTTTTCTAAGTCCGTAGCGTCTACCATTCCGCCACGCCCCCACATCTACCCCATGAACCCCCATGGGCTCATGTAGTAAAGCAGATTCCTATTCCACCACCAACTGCACGGGAATGCAACCTTTATAAAGAAGCATCCCAAGAAGCGACCCCTGGGAGATTATTTTCCCCTGGCCTCTATATTAAGTATGTGTGCTATTGTAAAGATAGCTGAAGTAAATCTCAGCATCATACTTAGTACAACAACTGGACTAATACATCATGACTACAACTCTACAGCGGCGCGAAAGCGCTTCCCTGTGGGAGCAGTTTTGCCAATGGGTCACCAGCACCGAGAACCGCCTGTATGTGGGCTGGTTCGGCGTTCTG
>JBBSLR010000176.1:0-6387 GCA_038255045.1 Phormidesmidales cyanobacterium | reverse complement strand
AGGCCAGGCCAATGCGCTGGGCGTACTGGCGCAGGTTTTCCACATCGCCATCGCTGGCCCCGGCCAGTATTGCCCCCGAGGTCACCGAAATTTCTAGCAGCGCCGCCGTCTTGTGGTTGTGGATGTAGGTCAGGGTTTCTAAGGTCACGTCGGGGTTGCCCTCGCTGGCCAGATCGACGATCTGGCCCCCCACCAGCCCTTCGCCACCGACGGCCTTGCCCAGCCCGGCAATTACCCGCAGCACGCGCTCTGGGGCAGCCCCCTGGGTTTGGGTCGCCACATGCTCAAAGGCGTAGGTCAACAGGGCATCGCCCGCCAAAATCGCCACGTCGTCGCCGTAGACCTTGTGGTTGGTGAGGCGGCCCCGGCGGTAGTCGTCGTTATCCATGGCCGGCAGGTCGTCGTGGATCAGCGACATGGTGTGGATCATCTCTAGGGCGCAGGCGGTGGGCATCGCCACCGCGGCACTGCCCCCGGCCAGTTCACAGCTGGCCAGGCAGAGAATCGGGCGCAGCCGCTTGCCCCCGGCCAGCAGCGAGTAGCGCATGGCTTCGTAGAGGGTCTCGGGATACTGCATCGCCAGAGCCAGATCGAGGGCCGCTTCTACCCGCTGGCGCTGCGCTGTCAGATAGGCTTCTAGATCAAACTGGCCCGAAGCAGAGGGCCTTGAATCGAGGGAGTTGGTTTGCACCATGGCGGCAGCCGAATGAGAGTCTACAGGAAATAGAGTTTGAGAGACATACAGCTGGAGCAGCCGGTTTACAGGCGGCTGCGGTAGCTGGTGAAGGTGTTCTCGAGCAGCATGGCCACGGTCATCGGGCCGACGCCTCCGGGCACTGGGGTAATCGCCCCGGCCACTGGCTCCACCGAGGCAAAGTCGACATCGCCCACCAGCCGGGCGGTGCCATCGGGCCGCTCAACTCGGTTAATGCCCACGTCAATCACCACGCTACCGGGCTTGACGTCAGCGGCGGTGACCATGGCCGGTCGACCCACCGCCGCCACTAGAATATCAGCTTGCCGCATCAGCGCGGGCAAATCGGCGGTGCGAGAGTGGGCCACGGTGACGGTGGCATTGGCCTCTAGCAGCATTAGGGCCATGGGCTTGCCGACGAGAATACTGCGCCCCACCACCACCGCACTGGCCCCCACCAGGTTAATGTTGGCAGCCTCTAGGAGCCGTATGACGCCGTAGGGGGTGCAGCTGCGCAGGCCCGGTTCGCCCCGCATCAGCCGCCCCAGGTTAACGGGGTGTAGGCCGTCGGCATCTTTGTCGGGGTCAATGGTGTTGAGCAGGGCCACGGCGTCGAGGTGGTCAGGCAAAGGCAGCTGTACCAAAATGCCGTCGACGTTGGGGTCGGCGTTGAGCTGCTGAATCAGGGTGGCCACCTCTGTTTGAGCGGCCGTCGCGGGCAGGTGCTTGCCGTAGGAGGTGATGCCCACTCGGGCGCAGGCCCGCTCTTTGTTGCGCACGTAGGCGGCGCTGGCGGGGTTGTCGCCCACCATAATCACCGCTAGCCCCGGGGGCCGCTGGCCGCGACTGGTCAGGGTCTCAATCTCCAGGGCCAGCTGGTCTTGAATCTGGCTGGCTAGGGCTTTGCCGTCGAGCAGTTGGGTCATGACCGGGGTGCGCTAACCTGTATCTCGGAAAGGAATGACGGTCGGTACTCCTGGGTCAGGCTGAGCCATAGCCGAGCATGCCGCCGCCTTCCAGTGTCTCAGATTTTGCTCCTAACGGAGCCAGAGATCGCCGCTAACTGCTGTATGAGCCCCTAATGAACTGCTCAAAGCGCCGTTTTACCTGTCGTTTTACCGCCTGTGGTGGGGTGGGCTTGGCCCTGGTGGCGGTCACCAGCTGCGGCGCCAGCATCGATGCTACGGTGGGCTACGGGCTGCGCGATCGCCTCAGCACCTGGCCCGGTCTAGCCTGGCTCGACCCCGTCACGCCCATCGCTGAAGCCAGCCAGAGTGGCGGCTCTACCCTATATCTGGCGGGCACCGTAGAGCGTCAGCTGCCCCTGGTCGGCCAGGGACTGTACGAGCTGGTAGATGACTCCGGCGCGATCTGGGTATTGAGCGCGACCCCACCCCCAACCCTGGGCACCGCGATCGCCATCAGAGCCAACCTTCAGTACGAGCAGATTTTGTTGCGGGGGCAAGACATCGGCGAATACTACGCCGAAGAGCTAGAGCGCCTGCTCCCGGATTAGCCCTGCACTGGCCCAGGACTGGCTTTCCCCACAAAAGCATTCCTAAAATCAGGGGATAGCCGGAACCCCCCAGGCATTCTTTCCCCGTTGCCGGGGCCTATCCCCGTTGCAGGCGCATGGAAAATGGTAGTCTCTTAGAAGAAATGCTGTGTTTAGACATTCACACTGGTAGGAGAGGTTAGGGTAAATGAAACAACTGGTTGGCCTACTCGTTGCGCTGGCGGTGCTGTTTGGTTGGGTAAGCAGCCCGGCTACGGCGCAGCCCATCTCTGGGGCAGGCTTGGCCCCCTTTGAGGCCATGGTCTGGCTGGCGGAGACCTCTTCGCAAAATGCGGTAGACGCTAAGCTCAATACCGAATACGGGACTAAACTCGACCTGAACAATGCCAATGTCCAGGGCTTTAGCAAATTTCCGGGGCTGTACCCCACCCTGGCCCGCAAAATTCTGCTCAATGCGCCCTACGACGATGTTGAAGACGTGCTTGATTTGCCGGGTCTAAGCGAACCGCAGCTGGAGATTTTGCGCACTAATCTCGACAACTTCACGGTCACCGTGACTGACGCTGCCTTTGTGGAAGGCGGCGATCGCTTTAACAACGGCGTCTACAAATAACGTCTACAAACGGCGTCTTCAAATAGCTGGGTTAAACAAAGCGCTGTTCCTCTGTTCAACCCAGTCGCTCCGCTTATACCAAGTCCAGCTCGGGATCTGTAGTCTTCCCACAGGCAAAAATCCACTTCTGGACTTGGATGAGGTTTAGTACCCCTGGTTGGTCAGGTTGGCCCAAGGCCAATACTGGTTAGCCAGGGTTTTTAGCAATCTGCCCTTGACCTATCTTCTGGGCCTATGTCCTAGGCCTATGTCCTGGGCATAGATCACTGTTTGAATCATTCTTGGGAGTCTTCTTTGACCCAGCCTGATTTACCGTCGCTGACCCCGCCCCAGAGCAACTACCAGAGCAACTACCAGAGCACCTATTTTGACCTGCTGGTCATTGGCGGCGGGGCGGCGGGGCTCTATGCGGCACTGTCAATTGCGCCCCAGTGGCGCATTGGCCTGGTGACCAAAGACACCCTGTCGATCTCCGCCAGCGACTGGGCCCAGGGGGGCATCGCCGCGGCCATTGGCGCTGACGATGCCGTGGCGCTGCACGTGGCCGATACCCTAGGGGCCGGGGCGGGGCTGTGCGACCCAGCCGCCGTAGAGCATTTAGCCAGTCGAGCCGCCCCCTGCATTGCCCGCCTGGTCGATCTAGGGGTCGCCTTTGATCGCACCGCCGGGCAGCTGGCGATGACCCTAGAGGCCGCCCACTCTCGCCGCCGCGTGCTCCATGCCGCCGACACCACCGGCCGGGCGATCGTGTCAATCTTGGCCGAGGCGGTGCTGCAGCGGCCCAACATTACCGTCTTTGAAAGCGCCTTCGCCCTAGATCTGTGGATGGTTGAGGGCCGCTGCCGAGGGGCGCTGATAGCTTCCCAGCAGCAGCTGCGCTGGCTGGCTGCCCAGGCCACGGTGTTGGCCACCGGGGGCGGCGGCCAGGTCTATGCCCAGACCACCAACCCAGCGGCCAGCACCGGCGATGGGGTGGCGATGGCCTGGCGGGCCGGGGCACAGCTGCGAGATTTAGAATTTGTGCAGTTTCACCCCACGGCGCTGGCCCAGACCGGAGCACCGCCCTTTTTAATTAGCGAAGCGGTGCGGGGAGAGGGTGCCCACCTGGTCGATCGCCAGGGCGATCGCTTTGCCTTTAACTACCATGCCGATGGTGAACTGGCCCCCCGCGATGTGGTCAGCCGGGCGATCTTTCACCACCTGCAAAAGACGGGCGACAGCCAGGTGTGGCTCGACCTGCGCCCGATTCCAGCCGATCGCATCCAGTACCGCTTTCCCAATATTCTCAAGGTCTGCCGCACCTGGGGCTGCGACCCGCTGACCCAGCTGGTGCCGGTTTCCCCCGCCGCCCACTACTGGATGGGGGGAATCACCACCGACTTGCACAGTCAGACGACGGTGCCGGGCCTCTATGCCGTGGGCGAAAACGCCAGCACGGGCGTCCACGGGGCCAATCGCCTGGCCAGCAACTCGCTGCTAGAATGCCTGGTCTACGGGGCTGAACTGGCCAACCTGCCCCTGCAAGCCAGCCGCGACCTGACCCCGGCGGCGAGCCAGCCCCAGGGCCTACCCCTAGATCAGGCGATGCTCAGGTGGGCGAAGGACAATGCCGAAACCGCCCTGGACAGCATTGACCAGCAGCGATCGCAGCTCACCCAGCTGATGTGGGGAGCGGCGGCCATCAGCCGCAACCAGGCCGGGCTAGAGGAAGCGATTTCCGCCCTCCAAATCCAGCGCGCCGACTGGCAACGGCATCCTCTCCAGGCCTTGCAAACCCTATCGCCTGGCCCTACCTACCCGCTCCCCGCCGCCCTGAGCTTTCCCCTGGTGCGGGCCTGGGGGGAGCTGTGCAACCTGCACGACATTGCCTGGCTGATTCTCCACAGCGCCGCCTTTCGCACCGAGAGCCGGGGCGGCCACTTTCGCCAAGACTACCCCGCCGCCCAGCCCGAGTGGCAGGCGCATACGGTGGTGGAGGGCGATCGCTGGGAAAAGTCTCCCCCCCTGGCCCCCTAGTAGGGGCGCACTGCTGTGCGCCCCTACCTTCGCCGACCCTTCGCCCGCCTGGCAGATTTACCCCGCTTTTTCTTTGTCGACGACGACACCCAGTCGGTCACGTAGTGGCTCAGGGCACCAAGTTCTAAACCCACTAACAGGGCCAGCCACCAGGGCCAGTAGGTGACCAAGACCCAGCCCAGGCCGTCTACCAGTTCGCCCCAGGTGAGCGCCGTGCGCTGAGCGCCGTTGAGCAAGTCAACCATGACAATGCCGCCCAGGCCCAGCCACAGCGACAGGTATAGCACCCGCACCACGGTGCCAATGATCGGCCCGTGGGACCACTGCGATCGATGGCGCATACTGCCCCGGTAGGGCAGCCAAATCCACCGCAGCCAGCCCCAGCGCTTGTACTGCACCGAGTGAATGTCGAGGTCGGGGCCGAGCATCCAGCCCCCCAGCAAAAACCCCAAGCAGACTACCGCCGTGAGCCAGCCGCTGAGGGTGACGCGAAAGGCGGTTAAAACCACCAGGGGCAAGGCCCAGAGGGTAATGCGATCGTGGGTGCGGCCTGAAGACATAGCACAGATGTATCAAGATTTAGGCCGCTTGGCAAGGTGCTACGACAATTCTCACTGGCATGAACGCAGGCCAGTGGGTCAATGGGGGGCGGCTCTATCGAGGTGGGGCCGATTTAGGGGACAATCCCTCGGATTAGCCGCTGAGCCTAGGACTAGTGCAGCGTCAAGCCTAAAAATTAGTTCGCGTAGGTTGGGTGCAACGAAGTGAAACCCAACAGCAGCAAGCCTTTGTTGGGTTCCGCTGGCGCTCCACCCAACCTACAAATTTAGGCTTGACAGACCACTAGCCTTTTGGATCAGAAACCGGGTTTCAGTGCCGGCGTTCTAGAGGGTTCACAGGCCCAAACAAGCAGGAGGGGGCTGTATTAGCCCCCTCCTGCCGATTGTGCGATCGCCCTAGCCCTAGCCCAGCAGCGCCTTGGCTTTGCTCACTACATTCTCAACGGTAAAGCCAAACTTCTCCATCACCAGGCCACCGGGGGCAGAGGCCCCAAAGCGGTCAACGCCGATCACATCGCCTTCGCCGCCCACGTAGCGGCACCAGCCCATGGTGATGCCCGCTTCCACCGCCAGGCGCTTGGTCACGGCCTTGGGCAGCACCGACTCCTGGTAGGCGGCGTCTTGGGCGTCAAACAGCTCCCAGGAGGGCATCGAGACTACCCGCACCTGGGTGCCAGCGGCCCGCAGCTCCTGAGCGGCATCGACGCAGAGGCTGACCTCACTGCCGGTGCCGATCAAAATTAGCTCGGGGGTGCCGTCGCAGTCATCGACGGTGTAGGCCCCTTTGGCCACGCCTTCGACCGAAGCGCCGGGCAGGTTGGGTAGGGCTTGACGGCTAAAGGCCATCAGGGTGGGGGTCTGGCGGTGCTCGATGGCCACCTTGTAGGCCCCCGAGGTTTCGGTGCCGTCGGCGGGGCGAATCACGATCAGGTTGGGGATCGCCCGCAGGGAGGCGATGGTTTCCACCGGCTGGTGGGTGGGGCCGTCT
>JBBSLR010000175.1:0-6402 GCA_038255045.1 Phormidesmidales cyanobacterium | reverse complement strand
GGCGCGATTCTAATTTCGCCCGTGATGGAGTTTATGCTGCTGGAGGGCACCGACTACAGCCTCAGCGGCTGGGCCACGGCGATTCCTTCCATGGCGGCGACGGCGGCGCACCACGGGCGAGTGGACACCAGCGACAGCCCCGCCGCCCACGGGGCCAAGGCCGCTGACTTTGCCCGCAAAACCCTGATTCCGCTGCTGGCCCTGGGCAGCACCGCCCCCGCCGCAGACCAGCAGCGGGTATTTGGCGAACTGGCCGCGCTGATTGGCCTGCCCCCCGAGGTGGTGCAGCGCCACCGAGGCCGCATCGACATTACGGTGTTTGCCCGCGAGCTGCTGCGAGCACAGCAGAGAATTTTGGGCCTCTACGATGGCTCGGTGACAGCGATCGACCCCTTTCCCGATCGCCTGGTTCACGAGGGCACCGACCCCACCCTAGAGGGCATCGATCGCCTGTTTACCGGGGCCGTCAACAGCCACCTGCGCTCCACCCTGGGGGTCGAGACTACCCTCACCTACAACCTGCTCAGCTTTGAGGTGTTTAAAGCCTGGGAGTTTTTGCCCGAGAGCGAATACCGCCAGGGCTTTGTGGGGTCTGTGGATGATCTGCGGGTGGGCATGGCCCTTAACCCCTACCTTCAGGTCTACATTACCCACGGCATCTATGACCTGGTGACGCCCTACTTTTCGTCAGAGCACCTCAAAGACCTGATGAACCTCAACCCTGAGCTGCAATCAAATCTCACCCTGCGTCACTTTCAGGGGGGCCACATGTTTTACACCTGGGATGAGTCGCGGCGGCTGTGGTTTGAGGACATGCAAAGGTTTTACCAACAGGCCAGCTAAAAAAAACCGACAGGCCCGAAAGGACGCGTCGGTTGGTTGTGTGTTCCCTGTAGATGACTCGGCTAAAGTTGAGTCAACCTCAGTATTACGGGAATGTTCCTGAAAACCTAGTCGATTTGTCACGCTCGCTGGTGAGATCGATCACAATTGGTCGCAAAGCTACGCCATTTGGCAGATGACAGGGGTGAGGCGAACATTCTGGCGATCGCGCTTAAGGATCCTTCACGCTGATTGCGCCGGAGCCACTTTGGGGCAAAAATTAGGAGCATCAGAAGCGTGCATCCCTCTTTTGCAGGTGCCTACGTCATTCCCACGCAAGTGGGAATCCATTCGGGAGCAAGATGTCCGTCGTGGATTCCCGTCTGCACGGGAATGACGGGCTAGCTAGCCGTCCGAATAATGAATTACAAATTCGGGATGCGCTGCATCAGAATCATTCCGCTCACGCTACAGGGACAATAGCCATGACCGATTTACCCATAGGCCCACCGGAAGCTCTGGCGAGCATTGCTATGGTGGCGATCGCCGCCGACGGCTACCTCGCCGACCAGGAAGGCCAAGACATGACCATGCTGCTGTCGCGCATGGCCCTATTTAGCAGCTACTCAAGCGACGATCTAAATCGGTTGTTTAACGCCACGCTCAATCGGCTCAAACAACAGGGGCCAGGGGTGCTGGTTAACCAAGCTAAGACCGCTCTTTCCCCAGACCTGCGGGAGACCGCCTTTGCGATCGCCACCGACCTGGTGCTCTCCGACCGCACGGTCACCCCCCAAGAGCAGGCGTTTCTCGAAGACCTCTACCGCATTCTTGAGATCCCCAGCGCCCTGGCCCAGCAAATTGTGCAGGTCATGACCATTAAAAACCGGGGGTAGAGGTTGAGGCATTCTAGTTTTTGGCAAGCAGGCCAGATCGCTACAATTGAGCCAGCGCGATCGCCCCTGAGGCCAAAACCGATGATTGCCGTCCCCAACTACATCAGCACCGAAGAATATCTCACCCTCGAACACCAGAGCAAACTCCGCCACGAGTATCGGCGCGGGTTAGTGTACGCCATGGCGGGCGGCACCGACAACCACGACCGGATCGCGTTTAATCTGCTTAAACTGATCGACAACCACCTCGGCAATGACTCCCGTTGCAGGTTTTATTCTGGCAATGTCAAGGTCAACTACCGAGATGACTTTTACTACTATCCCGACGCGTTTGTCACCTGTGACCCTCGTGATCGCAGCGATCGCTATATCAAGCGCCACCCTAAACTGATAGCCGAAGTGCTCTCGGCCAGTACCCAAGACTTTGATCTAGATGAAAAATTTATCGACTATCAGCAGCTCGCCTCCCTAGAAGAATACGTCTTGATCTCCCAGGCGGCGCAGCGGGTAGAATGCCGTCGCCGCACCCGGTCGCACCGCTGGGAGACCGTCACCTATCAACCGGGCGACCGCGTCGTGCTCACCAGTATTGGTCTAGAGTTTGATTTGTCTGAACTCTACCGTGGCCTCGATCTTCAAAGCTAAGTGGCTCACCTACCCACCCACCCATCTACTCCCCACTCCCCTCCTTCCCCGTCTGTTCAAACCCCAGCTGAATCAGCCTGTCCACCAGTTCCTCAAACGACATGCCGCTGGCCTCCCACATCATCGGGTACATGCTGGTGGCGGTGAAGCCGGGCAGGGTGTTGATCTCGTTGATGAGAACTTCGCCCGTGGCCTCTACGTAGAAAAAGTCGACCCGCGAGATGCCGGCGGCATCCACCGCCTGAAAGGCCGTCACCGCCATCGCTTGGATGCGGCGGCTGACATCCTCGGGCAGGTTTGCAGGGATAGTGTGCTGCGACTGGCCGCTGGTGTATTTGGTCTCGTAGTCGTAAAAGTCGCTCTGGAAGGCGATTTCGCCCAGCAGCGAGGCCCTGGGGTGGTCGTTACCCAGCACGGCGCACTCGACCTCACGGGCCACCACTCCGGTTTCGACGATGATGCGGCGGTCGTAGCTGGCGGCGCTGTCGAGGGCGGCTTCGAGTTCTTTGCGGCTGGTGGCCTTAGCAATGCCCACCGATGACCCCAGATTGGCGGGCTTGACAAAGCAGGGGTAGCCCAGCTCAGCCTCAATGCGATCGCCCAGTTTTGGAAACACGCAGGGGTTTGACCACACCTCGGCTCGGCTCACCGCCAGGTACTTCACCTGGGGCAGCCCCACCTGGGCAAAGGCGGTTTTCATGGCAATTTTATCCATGCCCACCGCTGAACCCAGCACCCCAGAGCCGACGTAGGGCTGCTGCATTAGGGTGAAAATGCCCTGCACGGTGCCGTCTTCGCCGTTGGGGCCGTGGAGCACCGGAAACCAAATGTCGATCGCATCTACCCCCTCAAACTGGGGCAGGCGCAGACGGGGCGTAGAGGCTGAGGCCTCCTGGGGAGGCAGGCCAGCGGCCAGCACCGCCTCGGCCGCTGGGCCAGCCTGCCACACCCCGTCTTTGCGAATGTAGACCGGCTGCACGGTGTACTTGTCGGCGTTGGCGCCGCTGGCTAGAGCACGGGCGATCGCCTGGGCTGATCGAATCGAGACCTCGTGCTCCCCTGAGCTGCCGCCAAACACTAGCCCTACCGTTACCGTTGCCATAATCTACCTTCGCGCCAATTGCGGTTAGGGTATCACAGCTGCGATCGCCTGCTGCACCTTCCCTGGGCCAAGGCAAAAAAAAACCTTGAGATCCCTCCAGGTACCTCAAGGCTTAATAATCAGGGTGCATCTACCTTTCTTTAATACGCCGACTATCCTCACCATCCGGATGGTTGGCCAAATATTTTTTCTCGCGTTGGATTGGCCATTTTTTTGGCATGGTCGAGGGCATGCAGTTGAATCATCGGCAGCAACCGGGCTGAGGGCAGGCAGCGGTAAAAAATGGCCCGCCAGAATTAATCCAGCCAGTATTTAAGCGGTATTTAAGTATTTAAATCAGAGTGGGCTGCGGTCAATTGTTCATCACGGTGCATAATGCGATTGATACCTGGTGTGGCAGAGTGAGCGGTGAAATATTTTTTTCTTTCAGATGGTTGGACAACTGGCCGGGTATGGGAGTTTGGCGGTCTGTGGAATGAGCTGGGCTGGCAGCGCAAACCCCACATGCGTCGCCTCAACCTATCGATTCAAGAACAGGGCGAAACTCTGTGGCTATACCAGGTCGAAGAAACGGTGCTGATGGTCGAGGTCAAGCCCGAAAGCGCTACCAGCACTCCCATTGGCCAGGTAGTGCTAAAGCGGCTGATTACCGCTGAGCAGGTGATTGAGCGGCTGTGCGCTGTTCCTGAAGGCCTGGCCTAGGCTAAGGGGCTGACGTTGAAATAAGATACCGACGTTAGCAGAAGACCCATTATGGATTCCCGCCTGCGCGGGAATGACACTGGGATGTTATTTAATTGCTGATCCCTAAACCAAACTTCCCTAAGGATTGCTAAGCTCTGGTGCCTACTGGGGCACCAATCCCCCTAAGCTGGTATAAGTCGGTACAAAAACTGGGGACTCTGGCCCACCTGGGTCTATCCACCCTGTTTTTTCACACCTCGTATTTCGTATTTTGAGGACATAGAGCGTTGGCAGTTCTAGCAATTGTGCTGCTGCTGGTGGCAGCTTATCTATTGGGTTCTATCCCCACGGGCTACCTGGTCGCTAGGTGGGTCAAGGGCATCGACATTCGGCAGTGCGGCTCGGGCGGCACCGGTGCCACCAACGTGCTGAGAACCGTCGGCAAAGGGGCGGCGATCGCCGTGCTCCTCATTGATCTGCTCAAGGGGCTGCTGGCGGTGCTCCTGGCCACGGCAACCTGGCCCCAGGTACTGGCTTTGGCTCCAGAGCTGGCCCCAGACTGGCGGCCCTGGGTACTGATGCTGGCGGGGCTGCTGGCGATCGTGGGCCACAGCAAATCGGTGTGGATTGGGTTTACCGGGGGCAAGTCGGCGGCCTCGGGGCTGGGGGTGCTGCTAGGGCTGGCCTGGCCCGTGGCCCTGGGGGCGGTGGCGGCCTTTGGCATTACCCTGGCCCTCAGCCGGATTGTGTCGCTGGGGTCGATCGCAGCGGCGATCGCCACCATGATTCTCATGGTCGCTACGGGCCAGCCGCTGCCCTACATTGTGTTGGGTGGTCTGGCCGCGCTCTACGTGATTTTGCGCCACCGCAGCAATATCGAGCGCCTGCGCCTGGGCACCGAACCCCGCCTAGGTCAGCAATCCTCAAACCACGGCAGCTAGTCATCCCTGGCTCTCGGGTAGGGTGCTTGCCCCAGCCCTATCTCCAGAGTCCTGCCCCAATCCAAATCCCATAAACCCCGATGCCCAAAAGACAAACCGTAGGGGCGCATTGCATGCGCCCGGTCATGCTCAGCAATCGAACCATAGGCCCCGCCAAAAAAAATCCCAGGGTCATCGCCCTAGGATTTCATCAATAGTCAGGAAGGCTGAAAACCACGGGGAATCCCCAATAGAAATTCCCCTGCGCTACGCCTGATCTACATAGTCAGATCGGGGGGTAGAATCACCTGATCGATGGCGTGGATAATGCCATTGCTAGCTTGAATATCAGCTTCAGTCACCATGGCCTGGTTGACCATGACTTCGCCAGTGGCATCATTGACCTGTACCGAGATCGGAGAACCAGCGGCGCTGGACACCTCGCCCGTCATCACATCAGCAGCGGGAACTGCGCCATCAATTACATGGTAGGTCAAAATCTGACGCAGGGCATCCTGGTTCTCAGGCAGCAGCAGCTCGTCTAGGGTGCCAGCGGGCAGCGCCTCAAAAGCCGCGTTGGTAGGGGCAAACAAAGTAATAGGCCCATCGGCAGAGAGGGTATCAGCCAGATCAGCTGCTTGCACAGCTTCAACCAAAATGCTGAAGTCATCGTTGCCAGCAGCCACATCGACAATACTGCCTTCACTGGCAGAGTCGGGCGCTTCGGTAGACATGGGGTCTTGAGACATGGAGTCTTGACCGGGAGCGGTGTCTATAGCGGTCTCGTTGGGCGCACCACAGGCCGCCATTAGAGCAGCTGCGCCAACGCTGGCGAAACCAACCATCCATCGCTTGGTTGTTGAGGAACGCTTAGTAATCATGGTAAAAAGTCCTTACACTCGAAAAAGTATGCGCAGATGGCAGAGATTTTTGCGATCAGCACATCTGAAACGCCCAGAACACCATAACGAAAGCGACAGTGGCTCCCCTCTGTCGAAAGGTAGAACCCCAATGTTGCCTAAATCCCTAGGTTTCTTTGCCCGTAAGCTGTGATCTCACCCAGGCAGCGGTCTCGCGATTCCCCCTAAACCTCTGAGGGCGGAGCCTTTGGACTAACGCCAGCGGCGTCATCCAAGCGCTCTTGGCGGCGGCTTTGCAGGGCCAGCAGAATCTGCTGGTGACGTTCTCGATTGATCGGGTAGCGGTAGCAAAACCACAGCCCTCCCGCCAGCAGTAGGGCAGGCAGCGGCCCAATCAGCAGGCGAATCGCCCAGAGGGCGGCCTCGGGCTGGCTCTCGGCACTGGCCACGTAGCCCGTCCAGCCCAGCACCTG
>JBBSLR010000174.1:0-6447 GCA_038255045.1 Phormidesmidales cyanobacterium | reverse complement strand
CCTGGTAGCGGCGCATGACATCGATGGGCGACTGGCCGGTTTCTAGCCCCCACAGCGCCATCCGCACCCGAATGCCGGGGTCGTAGGCGATGCCCAGTTCGTTCATGTAGGCGCGAAAATCTTCGGCATCGCAGACGCCGATGTTGTCATTCATCTTGACGCGAATGACCCACCCATCGATCTGATGAATCACCGTCATAAACTCTAGGGGCAGGCGATCGCACCTCAGCAGGTGCTCGACCACACGAAGGGTCAGACTGGCGTTGGCGAGATAATAGGTGTATTCCATCTTGACCTTGTTGACAGGTGCTACAGTTCTCTTGTTGTCCTTATTGTCTTGGATTAGCCTCGGGGCCGTTAGGGTTAAGTCCCCCTACATGACCTGGGTGTATCCCCCCAACCTGGCTAGGCTATGCGCGATGGTCAAAAACCGGCCCCAGAAGGATTGGCCCCAGAGAGACTCAATCCAGAGAGCCAGCTCCGCTCTCCCGAGCATTCCCTCTCGGCCTATCAGTATTCTCTACCGCCAGAAAAAATAGCCCAAACCCCCGTCACCCCACGGGATGCCTCGCGCCTGCTGGTGGTCGAGGGGCCGACCACTCACCGCCACCACCACTTCCGTGACCTGCCCACCCTGCTGCAGCCCGGCGACCTGCTAGTGATCAACAACACCCGGGTAATACCGGCCCGGCTGCGGGGGCACAAGCCCGGCGGTGCCCAGGTAGAAGTATTTTTGCTCGAAGACCAGGGCGACCATCACTGGCTGGCCCTGGTGCGCCCCGGTCGCCGCCTCAAGCCGGGGACGACGGTGCATTTTGGCCCCCACCCCGACCAGCCCGACCTGGTGGCCCAGGTGCTGGCCACTGACCCCGACACCAATGGCCGAGTCGTCAAGTTTGAACCCCAGGGCAGTGAATCGCTTTTTGCCCTCTTCGAGCGCCTGGGGGAAGTGCCCCTACCCCCCTACATCACCGACACAGCGGCCTCCCCCGACCAGTACCAGACGGTCTATGCCGCCGCGCCGGGGGCGGTGGCGGCCCCCACCGCCGGGCTGCACTTCACCCCAGAGCTGTTTGAGCGGCTAGAGGCCATGGGGGTAATGCGATCGCACATCACCCTCCACGTGGGCGTTGGCACCTTTCGCCCGGTCGAAGCCGACAACATTCTCGACCACAAAATGCACGGCGAATGGATCGATGTCTCCGCCGAAACCGTGGCCCAGATCAACGCCACCAGGGCGCAGGGCGGTCGGGTGATTGCCGTGGGCACTACCGTGGTTCGCGCCCTCGAAGGGGCCGCCCAGGGGGGCGAACTCCAGCCCTGGCAGGGCAAAGTCAACCTGTTCATTTATCCTGGCTACCAGTACCGAGTGGTCGATGGGCTGATCACCAACTTTCACCTGCCGGGGTCTAGTCTGCTGATGCTGGTCAGCGCCCTGGTCGGGCGAGAGCGCCTGCTGGCGCTGTATGAGGAGGCGATCGCCCAAGACTATCGCTTCTATTCCTTTGGCGAGGCCATGGTGATTTGGCCCGCAGCCAGCCAGTGATCTAGCCTGTGGTTTGGAGATGGGTGGCGGCGGGAATGCAGGGATCCCCCAGCTGTTGTGCGAAAGCGCTGGGCCAATAGCCAAATTCACTGTCAAAATCCGACACCCGAGTCAAGCCCCGGTTTACACCAAATCCGAATCCCATAAACCCGATTCCCAAAAGGCCAAACCGTAGGGGCGTTGGCGCAGCCTAGCCGTAGGCTTTATTGCATTCGCCCCGTCAAATCGGGGGTAAATAAGCAGGATTTGGGATTACACCCCATTGGGCACCAGAGGGCAGTTTGAGTCGCGCATCGTGCCGTCGGGCATGAGGGTCTGACAAAACTTAGCCCCCACTAGGTTGGCCCCAGCTAAATTGGCCCCGGTTAAATTAGCGTGGCGCAGGTTGGCCCAGTAGAGGTTGGCGTGGCTCAGGTCAGCCTGGGTCAGGTTGGCCCCCTCGAGGTCAGCGTGGCTCAGGTCAGCGTGGTCAAGGCGGCTCGCGCGGAGATCGGCTTTGATTAGCGTGGTGCGGTGGCAGTTAGCCTTACGCAGGTCGGCCTCTCGCAGCACCGCATTGGCTAAAGACGCGCTGCGCAAATCGGCCTGGGTCAGAATGATTTGATAGCCGTCAATGTGGTTCAGATTGGCGCGGTGCAGGTGGGCACGGGTCAAATTGGTGCGGCGCAAATCGGCTTCGGCCAGGTGGGCTGCCGCCAGGTCTAGCCCCTGTAGGTCTAGCCCGTGCAGGTCGCGGGCACCGATTTGATAATAGCGGTTGACAAGTTCTCTCAGGGTAGCTGGGGTCATCGCTGTAGTGCTCTCACAACAATGGGGATATGACCGTTACGTCATACCCCCATTATCGAGCGGCGATCGCGCCGCTGCCCCAAGCATTACAAGAATGCTACATTCTCACCCCAACTAGATGCGCCCGACACCCTTGCCCCGCTCATCGGAGCCGCTAGTCAACTTACCCTCCTCATCGGTCTGATTAATTTCGCTCAGTTCAGCCCGGCGCTGGGCTTTCCGTGCCTCTTCCTCTTCGCGCAGATCGCCGGGTTCGTTAATATACATTTCTGGCTCCACGGGGTAATTGTTGGCTAGCCCCTCTTGGTCAACGGTGGCACCAGCAGTGGTGTCGATTGAATCCCCTGCATCTTCGTCATTTACTTGCTTGTAGCCGCTGCCCTCGCGCTCTTTACGAGCCGCGGTTTCCGCCGGAATAATATTGGGATCGAAGTTATCAGATTCGGTTCTGGGGTTAGACATTAGAGTCTCCATTGAGGATAAACTAGTGGGCTATTGGGCTAAGCAATCCATGGAGCCAACCTCTGGCTAATCCTCTCGGGCTACTGGTGATCGCTCAGCACGTTAAGTAACCTTAGAACAGCCGCCTCCAGGTCATATCTACCAGAAGCATGAACTCACCCCTCTCACTTTTGAAGTAGATTGTCGACGATCTATTTTTTAGCTGACAGAGTTAAACCTATGCCAAGTCCAGCTCGGGATCTGCAGTTTCCCACAGGTAGAACTTTACGTCTGGACTTGAATAAGGGTTATTGGCTGCATGATCCCACGGAAATTCAAGGGTTTATCCAAAATGCCAATTCGTTACGGAATTTTGACCTGTGATTTTAGAAGCTGCTAGTCTTACGATCAAACCCGGCACCGCTAAGGCTTTTGAAGCAGCCTTTGAAACGGCTTCAGCTATTATTGCCGCCATGCCCGGCTACCGATCCCATGAGCTACAGCGCTGTCTTGAAGCTGACAATCAATACCTTTTGCTGGTGCGCTGGCAAACCCTAGAAAATCACACTATCGGTTTCCGAACATCACCGCAGTACGAAGAATGGCGATCGCTCCTGCACCATTTCTACGATCCCTTTCCCACCGTTCAGCACTACGAACTCGTTTAAATTCACCACATCGTGGTTCGCGCTGTCTTGGCTGAGTTCCAGCTAGCCTGGGGCCAGGCTGGCGTAAACCGAGCAGTTCTGATCGATGGGGCAACTGAGAATCATAGCCCTGGAAACCGGGGGCCTTTCCACAACCTGTAGCATAATGTAGTATCATGTAGTCGAAGGCAATTTGTCCCTGATTGCTGCCGCTAAAGCTGGGGCTATATCGCTATGTTTCTCGGCTTAGGGTGTGAGAAATGGTGCCCTGCTTGAGCAAAGTGAGAAAATCCTGACGAAGATCCTGAATTTAGACCAGAGTTTTTCAGAAGTTTTACCCCTCGTGCAAATAGGGCATTGGTTCCATGCTGTTAACTGTGTTCTCTGTTGTTAAGCGAAGCGCTGCTTCAGCCCGGTCTGAAGTTTTCCTGGTTGCCCGTTTACCCACAGGTGTGTCGTCATGACTGTATCTACCCTCACCCCGCCCAGCGTGCAGTGCCCCGAGTGCGGTGTCCACAGCATTGTGGAATACAAGCCCACGGTGTATCACTGCCTCAAGTGCGGCTTTGAAAAAGACCTGAGCATTCCCCCCAAGCCCAAGGGTACTGACCTGGGCGCCGCGATTATGGGCCTGGCTGGCTTTGCCCTGCTGCTGATTCTGCTGTAGAGCGAGCCAATGGCTTGATAGTGCAAATGCACCACAGTATCATGGGGGGGCTGCCCCTGAGGCTCCCCTATGGCGATTGTTTCTTCCCACACCTCCGACGACTCGGCCAAGCCCAAGCGGGCCAAAGCCAAGCCGTCGGCACAGCCTGCCGAAGCGGCTGCATTACAGCCGCTGCTGTCGCTGGTCAAGGGTGGAGACGTGCAGCCCGAAGACGTGCAGCCCGAAGCTACCCAGGCCAATGCTCCAGGGGCCGAGATATCGGCTTCCCCTGGGGTCTTGGCCGCAGAAGACAGCCTGCGCCCCCAGCGACTGCAAGACTACATTGGCCAGTCAGCACTAAAAGAAGTGCTCAACATTGCCATCAAAGCCGCCCAGTCGCGCAAAGAGCCGCTCGACCATCTGCTGCTCTACGGGCCGCCGGGGCTGGGCAAAACCACCATGGCCCTAATCTTGGCCCAAGAGATGGGGGTGACCTGCAAGATCACCACCGCCCCGGCCCTAGAGCGACCCCGAGATATTGCTGGGCTGCTGGTCAACCTCAAGCCCGGCGATGTGCTGTTTATCGACGAAATTCACCGCCTGCCCCGGGTGACCGAAGAAATTCTCTACCCGGCCATGGAAGACTCTCGCCTCGACATCACCATTGGCAAGGGGCAGTCGGCCCGCACCCGCAGCATTCCGCTGTGCCCCTTTACCCTGGTAGGGGCCACTACGCGGGTGGGGGCGCTGACCGCACCCCTGCGCGATCGCTTTGGCCTGATCCAGCGGCTGCGGTTCTACGAAATTGAGGAGCTAACCCCCATTGTGCTGCGCACCGCCGACGTCTTAAAAACCCCCATCGAACCCGCCGGGGCCGTAGAAATTGCCCGCCGCGCCCGAGGCACCCCGCGGATCGCCAACCGGCTGCTGCGTCGGGTGCGCGACTACGCTGAGGTCAAGGCGGCAGGCCCGATTACCGCCACCCTCGCCGCCGAAGCCCTAGAGCTATTTAACGTTGACCCCTGCGGCCTCGACTGGACTGATCGTCGCCTGCTGTCGGTGATGATTGAAAACTTTGGCGGTGGCCCCGTGGGCCTCGACACCATGGCCGCCGCCACCGGAGAAGACCCCCAAACCATTGAAGAGGTCTACGAACCCTACCTCTTGCAGATTGGCTATCTCCAGCGCACGCCTCGAGGCCGAGTGGTCACCCCCGCCGCCCGTCGCCACCTGGGCTACGAGGTCGCCCCTGGCGACGACAGCCAGATGACGCTGCTGTAATCACCCACCCACCTACTCACCCACCCACCCACTCATTCCCCCCCCTCAAGCAGGCTGCCCATTAAACGACACCATCGCCGCCATATCCCCCGGCAGGTCGATAATGGCCTGCATCAGGTTGGTTTGGTTAAGGTTAGCCCCCGATAGGTCAGTGCCCAGCAGATTGGTGCCCAGCAGGTTGGCCCCGCTCAGATCGGCGTTGGCCAGGCAAGCGCCCCACAGGTCGGCATGCATCAGGTTAGCGCCAGCTAAATTGGCCCCGCTCAAATCTACCCCGGTCAGCCGCGCGCCGCTGAGGTCAGCCCCCCACAGCGATGCCCCTGGAGCTAGGTGATGGAGCGTCTTAGGCACCTCAAACCCCCGAGAAAATTGGGTGGTATCGGAGTAGAGCGCCCCGGTTAGGTTGGTCGCCGCCAGGTCGCAGCCACGCAGGTTAGCGCCAATTAGGTTGGCCTGGGTCAGGTCGGCCCCGCGCAGGTTGGCCCCGCGCAGGTCGGCCAGCATCAGAGTAGCCCGGCGCAGGTCGGCGTAGCGCAGATCGCTGTCGCCCAGCAGGGCACTGAGCAGGTTGGCGTTTCTAAACACAGCGCCAAACAGCTGGCTGTTGACCAGTAGGGCACCGCTGAGGTCAGCGCCGCTGAGGTCAGTGCCGCCGAGGTCGCGATCGCGTAGGTCTTTAGTCGCTAGGGCAGCGCCGGGTGCTAACTGCCACATCCGCGCCTGTTCAGGGCTAAACCCCTGGGGAAAGCAGGTCTGAGCATTGTAGAGCGCCCCTTCGAGGCGAGCATCGCTGAGGTCGGCCTCGCTCAGCGACGCGTCTCGCAGGTCGGCCCAGCGCAGGTCAGCCCCAGCCAGGGTGGCATGTTTGAACTGGGCTTCTTTCAGGTTGGCCCGCCGAAAGTTGGCCTGGGCCAGGTTGGCACCGCTAAAGTCAGCCCCCCAAAAGTCAACCTTGGCCAAACTCCAGTGGTTGAGGTCGGCTCCGACCAGGCTAATGCCGATAAAGTCTCGTTCCCCCGCTACAAAGGCCGTCCAAAGATTTTCTAGCGTTTTTACATTCATGCCTAGGTACTGCTCAAGTTTGTCTGTGTCTTTTG
>JBBSLR010000173.1:0-6452 GCA_038255045.1 Phormidesmidales cyanobacterium | reverse complement strand
TGCCCTCGCGGTTTGAGCCCTGCGGCATTAGCCAGATGATCGCCATGCGCTACGGCTGTATTCCGGTGGTGCGCAATACTGGCGGGCTAGTGGATACGGTGCAGCACCACGACCCTGAGCACCAGGCAGGGACTGGCTACTGCTTTGACCGTTACGAACCGCTCGACCTGTTTACCTGCCTGATTCGCGCCTGGGAGGGCTACCACTTTAAAGATGCCTGGCGGGCGCTACAGCGGCGGGCCATGGGCCAAGACTTTAGCTGGGACAAATCGGCGGTGGATTACGTCAAGCTCTATAGCGAAATGCTGGGGCTAGACTATCGAGATCAGCTGGCTCCGCCCAAGCCAGAGCTGACTCCGCCTGTCCCCACCAAGGAAGCGGCAGGCGAGGCGAGTTTACCCCAGTCATCCCTACCGAAGTAAGAACTTTCCCCTCTCCATTAATTTAATCCACGCGTCTGTAAATCGTCTCGAGCCGCATCGTACACAGCTTTCGCCTGTGCCACTGCCCGCTGGGCATCCTCCCAGATCGGGTCATCATCATCCGTAGGATAACGGGCCTCCACCGCCCACTCTGTTAATTCTGCTAGATCTACAGGGCACCGGCTGAGTACCCAGCCTTCTGGCACCAAGTTTCGCAGCTCATCGAGATCATGCCGAAAGGGAAATTTGATTTGCTCAAAGATTAGCGCCGCCTTCAGGCTCTTCTCGGCTGCCTGCTGCGATAGAAAACAAATGTGTCTGGGTTCCACCGATAGTTGCCCCAACATGACCTCGGCAGCCTTCAAATCTTCTGCCGCATAGCGTAGCCATCTGACCGCTTCAATGTGGTGCTCAGGCTTGCTCATAAAGCACTTTGCCCTCGGTGATAGCCTGATGGAGCACAGTGCCAATGATGTACCCTCGATGGGCAATATCCTCTGGTGTGGATACGATAATGTCTTTACCTATCGGCAAATCTGCCAAGCTACGGCGCATTGCCACAGCGGCCTGGCGCCTGCTGACGACCTGGGGCAGCACCACTAGCAAGTCGATATCGCTCTCTGGTGTTGCTCTGCCTGTGGCCTGAGAGCCAAATAGAATGATTTTAAGCGGCTGAAACTGCTGCACAAGGCGGGTTTGGACAATGCCCAAGACAGTTTTTACATCAGTCCCGTAGGTCACCATAGGGCTGCACAACCATTGTTTGGCTCAATCATAGCTGTCTTACAGTAGGACGGGCAGCGGCACTTTGAAGCAATGAAAGGCATTGGTAATGGAAAACCAGTCGGGGCGCTGGTGTCTGTCACGGGTGAGTCATTCGCTGACTAGAAAGTGTGGCAGATTAGATGTTCAGGTTACACGAGGCATCTATGGGCGACGGTAACGGTTTGGCGGCGGGCACCCGGCCAGCAGGCCCCTCCAGGCGGCGGCACATTGTTTTGACATCCCACCCGAAGCGATCGGGGGTGAAAGCATCACCGATTCACTGGGGCCACGGAGACCCGCTACAGCGGGGAGCGATCGTGGCGACGGTGAGCGACCCCAACCATCGCAATGCTATTGGCACCCACTCCGGCTCCTACGCGGTGTATCGCGCCCTGGCGGTGGCCAGCGGGGTGCTCAACCCCGACCACAGGCCCGACTTCACCAATACCGCGCCCACCATTGCCATTGGCCCCCACCCCAGCTGGGCCGACCCCGAAAAAATTGTCTCCCTCGACCCCTTCGGGGCCCTAGTCGGAGAGGTGTACGGGCCTCTATTGCAGAAGGGCATCGACATTCGCCCAACGATCGCCGTCACCCGCGCCCACATTCAAATGCCGGAGCTGCTAGAGGCGGTGCGCCAGGGGCGAATCAAAGAAGACGGCGTGATCGTCAAACCCGGCGGCGACCTGGTGGTGACCAAGGCGGCGGTGGAGCCGGTGTGGTACTTGCCGGGGGTGGCCCAGCGCCTGGGGGTGAGCGAAGACGACCTGCGCTACGCCCTGTTTGAGCAAACCGGGGGCATGTTTCCTGAGCTGGTGACGCGCCCCGATGTGAAGGTGTTTTTGCCCCCCATCGGCGGCATTACGGTCTACATCATTGGCGATCTGGCGGCGATTACCGACCCTGAGCGCCCCCTGGCGGTGCGCGTCCACGATGAGTGCAACGGCTCGGATGTATTTGGCTCTGATATCTGCACCTGCCGCCCCTACCTGGTGCATGGCCTGGAGGAATGTATTGCCACCGCCCAGCAGGGGGGCGCGGGGCTGATCGTCTACTTTCGCAAGGAGGGACGCGCCCTGGGAGAAGTGACCAAATTTTTGGTCTATAACGCCCGCAAGCGGCAGGTGGGGGGCGATCGCGCCGATGCCTACTTTGCCCGCACCGAGTGCGTCGCCGGGGTGCAAGACGTGCGCTTTCAAGAACTGATGCCCGACGTGCTGCACTGGCTGGGGGTGACCCGGATTGATCGCTTTGTGTCGATGAGCGACATGAAGTACAACGCCCTGGTGCGATCGGGCATTGAGATTGTGGAGCGGGTGCCGATCCCCGACGAGCTGGTGCCGCCAGATGCGCGGGTGGAGATCGAGGCCAAGAAGGCGGCGGGCTATTACACCGGCCAGGTGGCGCCGACGGAGGAGGATTTGGCCCAGATCAAGGGGCGGGGTTTGGAGCAATCGTGATGGCTTCTGGCAACAGTGGGATGGTGGGCGGTGCACACCCTACGGCGGTTGTGGCTTATCTACAGAGTGCGGGGGCGGTGCGCGATCGCACCCGCGCCATCTTCACCCTGGCCCAGCAGGATCAGCTGCACCACATTCGCTACCACCCCGAGGCGCTGCCCGCCGCCGCCACCTACGTCCTCAAGGTGATGCAGCAGCAGTATCCCGACGGCGAGATTCCCTTTCACTCGCGCTGGCGACACTTTGAGGTAGAGGGGCGATCGCGCTTATCCCTTCTAGAGCCAGATTTATCGCTACTAGATCCGCTGGAGCAGGCGCGGCTGAAGGTCGATCTGGCGATTACCAGCGTGCTGCTGGATGCCGGGGCAGGCAGTCGGTGGCGGTACCGGGAGCCGGGGACGGGGATGGAGTTTGCCAGGTCGGAGGGATTGGCGATCGCCAGCTTCCACAGCTTCACCGCCGGACTCTTTTCCAGCCAGCCCGACCAGCCCTGGCAAGCCGATGCTCAGGGATTGATGAAACTCACTGCCGCCCAACTGGCCCAAGCTTTTCAGGTTAATGACGACAATCCATTGTTAGGGCTAGATGGACGAGTCTCCCTGCTACAAAAGCTGGGCCACGCCCTGCACCAGCAGCCCCAGCTATTCGGCACCGATGAGCCTAGACCAGGGAATCTTGTGGATTACTGGATCCAGAAGTCAACGGATAACCAGCTTTCAGCCACGACAATTCTGCAAACCATTCTCCTTGGCCTCGGCCCCATCTGGCCGGGGCGAGTCGAGCTGGCGGGGGTCAACCTAGGCGACCTGTGGCCCCATCCCCAGCTCCCCGACACCGGCCTCGGCAGCAATCTGGTGCCCTTCCACAAGCTCTCCCAGTGGCTCACCTACTCACTGCTAGAACCCCTGCAAGACCTGGGCCTCACCATCACCGACCTCGACCAGCTCACCGGATTGGCCGAATACCGCAACGGCGGCCTATTGATCGACTGCGGCGTGCTCAGCCTAAAAGATCCCGCCGCCGCTGAAATCGCCCACCCCCCCGGCTCGCCGCTGATCGTTGAATGGCGCGCCCTCACCCTCTGTCTGCTCGACGACTTGGCAACCTACATTCGCCAAACCCTAGGGGTGGATGCTGAGGCCCTGCCCCTGGCCAAAATTCTCCAGGGCGGCACCTGGACGGCGGGGCGACAGATTGCGGCGGAAAAGCGGGCGGGCGGCGGGCCACCAATACAGCTAGCCAGTGACGGCACGGTGTTTTGATCGCCGTCCCCTCCCAGGAGGGGATTTAGGCAATATTTCTCTTTTCGGCTAATTTCCCTCCCTATCACCCCCACCTCCTCCACTCCATCACTCCATCCCCCCATCCCCCCATCACTCCCCATATGCCCGACCTCCACCTGATCGACCATCCCCTCATCCAGCACAAGCTCACCCTGATGCGCCGGGCCGAGACCAGCACGGCGAAATTTCGCACGCTGCTGAGGGAAATTAGCCTGCTGATGGCCTATGAGGTGACGCGGGATCTGCCCCTCAAGCTAGAGACCATTCAAACGCCGATGGCAACGATGGCGGCTCCGGTGCTGGCCCCGGAGAAAAAGCTGGTGGTGGTTTCGATCATGCGGGCGGGGCAGGGCATTCTCGACGGCATTTTAGAACTCATGCCCTCGGCGCGGGTAGGGCACATTGGTCTCTACCGCGACCCGCAGACCCTGCGGGTGATTGAGTATTTCTTTAAGGTGCCGGAGGATCTCTCAGATAGAGACGTGCTGGTCGTGGATCCGATGATCGCCACGGGCAATACGGCGGTGGCGGCGCTGTACCCGCTCAAGCAGGCCCAGCCGCGATCGCTGCGCTTTCTCTGCCTGCTGGCTGCCCCCGAGGGTGTGGCCCACTTTCACCAAGAGCACCCCGACGTGCCGTTATATACCGCCGCCATTGATGAAAAGCTCGACGAACGCGGCTATATTTTGCCGGGGCTGGGGGATGCGGGCGATCGCCTATTTGGCACCAAGTGACCGCAGCCCCTCGACCGATTTTGCCCCAGGGGCGAACTGATCCCCGCTGGGTTGACGGCACCGCGCCATCAACTAGCAGTGTTTTATTCGCGGCCAGTTAAAATGGGTCCAGCCCGCCGATGATTTAGGTCAACGGTTTGACTGCCATCGAGTGGGTAGACCAGTCCAAGGTTGGGTTTGTTGGTGTCAGGGTCTTGAGTGATCGAGGCCGCATTGTCAAAGTAAATCGCCTGAGCTTGCCCCCGTCGGGGCGATGGCCCCACCGGGGCCGGTCTATGACCATCGGGCATCTGCTTCGAGCCTGCGGGCTGCCAGCAAATTCTGTTGTAATCCCTCACGTTATTCAGGATTTAGGGTCCCTATGGCTAAGCAATCTGTTCATCTGCCCGAGTCAAGCACAGTCACAGAGGTGCCCCTGTCGCTAGGCGCGGCAGATGTGGCGCTCGATGCCGAGGCGCAGGTGAGCCAAATTCAGCAGGCGCTGGTCAACAATCTGCACTGGGTGCAGGGCAAAGATGAGCAGTTTGCCACCGCCCACGACTACTACACCGCTCTGGCCCACAGCGTGCGCAACCAGCTGCTGCAAAAGCGCATTCGCACCGCCAAGACCTACGCCCAGCAGCGGGCCAAAAATGTCTACTACCTGTCCGCCGAGTTTCTCATGGGCCGCCAGCTCGGCAACGGCCTGATCAACCTGGGCCTCTACGACACCATGCGCCACGCCCTAGCCGACTGTGGGCTAGATTTAGACGAGCTGCTGGAGCGCGAATCTGAGCCGGGTCTGGGCAACGGCGGCCTAGGTCGCCTGGCCGCCTGCTTTATGGACTCGCTGACGACGCTTAACCTGCCGGCGATCGGCTACGGCATTCGCTACGAGTTTGGCATTTTTACCCAGCTGATTCGCCAGGGCCACCAGGTCGAAGCCCCCGACAAGTGGCTCAGCTACGGCAACCCCTGGGAGATCGCCCGCCCCGACTACCGGGTCGAGATCAAGTTTGGCGGCCACACCGAGGTCTACGAAGACAGCGATGATGTCTACCAGGTGCGGTGGATACCGGCGCAAACCGTGATCGGCATTCCCCACGACGTGCCCGTGCCCGGCTACGGCACCGACAACGTCAACCTGCTGCGCCTGTGGAAGGCCGAGGCTGGCGAAGCCTTTAACCTAGAAGCCTTTAACGCGGGCGACTATTTTGGGGCCGTAGCCAGCAAGATGATCTCTGAGAACATCACCAAGGTGCTCTATCCCAACGACGAAACCCGCCAGGGTAAAGAGCTGCGTCTCCAGCAGGAGTATTTCTTTGTGGCCTGCTCGCTACAAGACATCATTCGCCTGCACCTGCGCGACCACGACAGCCTCAGCGATCTGGCCGAGTTTGCCGCCATTCAGCTCAACGACACCCACCCGGCGATCGGCGTCGCCGAGCTGATGCGTCTGCTGATCGACGAGCACCACTCTGAGTGGGAAGCCGCCTGGCAGATCACCCAGCGCACCTTCGGCTACACCAACCACACCCTGATGCCCGAGGCCCTGGAGAAGTGGTCAGTGGACCTGTTTGGCCAACTGCTGCCCCGCCACCTCGAAATCATCTACGAAATTAACCATCGCTTCTTAGATCAGGTGAAGCTGCGCTACCCCAACGACCCCGATCGCCTCGAACGCCTGTCGCTGATCGAAGAAGGCCCCGAGCGCCGGGTGCGCATGGCCAACCTGGCCTGCGTCGGCAGCCACGCCATCAACGGCGTCGCCGCCCTGCACACCGAGCTGCTCAAGCAGGAGGTGCTGCA
>JBBSLR010000172.1:0-6467 GCA_038255045.1 Phormidesmidales cyanobacterium | reverse complement strand
TTGTCTACCCCTAACTACCCAGGCAGGAGCTGTCCCATGTTTAAACCTAGTGCAGCGTCAAAACTAAAAATTAGGGTTCGCGTAGGTTGGGTGAAACGAAGTGTTCGCGCAGCGTCTCCAGAGGAGAAACCCCAACAGCAGTAGGCTTTGTTGGGGTTCGCTAGCGCTTCACCCAACCTACAAATTGAGGCTTGACAGACCACTAGCCAAGTCGAAAAGGCCCAAGGCATTATCATTGCCCTACTGAGATCTCAGCCCTAGGCGTCTACCTGGCAGAGGGAAAACGCGAAGGATTTTCATCCGTTGACCAAAGCTCTGAAACCTCAGCAGACAAGCTGAAGCTTACTCAAGGAAGTTGCGCTCATCATCAAGGCAGGCATCCCAGCTGGCGGAGAGGGCGTCGGCGACCATCGCTTCTAGGGTGGCGGTGTTGAGCGATCGCGTAATTTGCTCGTGCATGGGGTCTGACTGCGGCATCAGGCGCAGTCGTCGGTTGTCTTGTACTAGGTCAAAATAGCTGCCGTCGGCGTCGGTGCTGCCGATTTCTAGGCAATCAAAACTGTAAACGTTGATATATAAGGTATGATTGGCGACCAGCGTGGCCTGCTGGTTGTCGGCAAACACCTCCATCACCAGGCCCTGGCCTTCAGAGATGAAAACGTCGTCTTGAAGGTGACGATATCGCACCTGCCCCAGGTCTTGCAAAAGCCTGAGCATGTCGGTTTTGTTGACAACGACCCCGCTATCGATTAAACAGGGAGCGGGGACGCTCAAATTTCTGGCACGCTCGTGATTCATGGGTTTTTAACCACGCTACGTTGGTTGTGGAGCAAGGCCTGTGGCGATCGCTCCTGCGAATCTATATCCACGATACTCGATATTGCTGGGAATGATCTGCCTGGCAATCCCCCGCATGGGGGGGCAATCCCTGACATCATTCGGCCAAAGGCCCAGAGATTAAGCCTTCCGCCAGAATGCTAAGGTCTCAGTAATTTTGCCGAAATGTTGTTCCTAGCGCAGAGCCACGCGCAGAGGTGGATCCTTGACCCCGTTGCCCCCCGCGCCGCCCCACCAGATCACCCCTAGACCGGGCTGGTTTGCCCGCCTGGGAGGCGCTATTCTCTTCTACACAAAGCTGCCGCTGCCGCCGGGGTGGCGACCCCGCTTTGAGGGCATTGCCCCGCTGGCCCCGGTGGTGGGCCTGGGCTTGGGAGTCGGTTTGGTCGGGGTAGATTTGGCTCTAGAGCGGCTGGGCATGCCGCCCCTAACCCGCAGCGCCCTGGTGATTGGCCTGGGGGTATGGCTGACCGGGGGGCTGCACCTAGACGGCGCCATGGATACCGCCGACGGCCTGGCGGTGATGGCCCCGCAGCGGCGGCTGGCGGCGATGGGCGACAGCCACAGCGGGGCCTTTGGGGTGATGGCGGCGATCGCCATTCTCGGCCTTAAAACCCTGGCCCTGGCTGAGCTAGGCCCTGGCCGCGGCTGGGTGCTGATCACCGCCCTGGTCTGGGGCCGCTGGGGGCAGGTGGTGGCGATCGCCCGCTACCCCTACCTGCGGGCCGAGGGCAAGGGGGCGCTGCATCGAGAGCATAGGCGATCGCCCCAGGACTGGCTGCTGGGGCTGGGGCTAGCGCTGGCGCTCCACGGACTCTGGGCCTGGCGATCACCCCATCACCTGGCCCTTGTTGGTATCACCCTGCTGGGCGGGCTGGGCTTTTCTCTGGCTCTGGGAGCCTGGCTTAACCGTCGCCTAGGGGGCCACACCGGCGACACCTACGGAGCCACCGTGGAATGGACTGAAACCCTGCTGTTGTGTCTGGCCACCTTGGCATAGTCACTGCCAAGCCAAAGGTGACAGGTTAGTGAGGGTGCAAGGTGTTAGGTTTGCGGCCTGCCTTGAACCCGATACCTGGCACCCTAAACCTCAGATTGTTAGAGCTTGTGACAATCAGCTTGGTCAAGTACTAGGCCCTCAGCGCCTAGCCGTTAGAGCCTCGACGGGAATAGGATGCTTAAAACCCTATCCCTACCGAATCGCCCCCAGGGTATTCTTCCAGCTCAGCTCTTTGCCCAGCACCGTCAGCGCCCTTTGGTCGGCCCCGCTAAACAGATCGCTTTCCACCAGCTCGGCCAAGACCTGCTGGGCCAGTTGGGCGGCAAACATGCCCCCCGACCGCAGCAGGTGACTGTAGTAGCTAAACTGCGTCTGCCCCGCCTGGTTGCAGTGAAAGCTATGTACCTGCTCCGGCGGCATTTTGTAGACAGCCGTGTTGGCGGGCACCACCACCTGGGGAATGCCCTGTTTGCCGTAGGTGCGGGAGCTGAGCTTGCCCTCTGGAGAATCGTCCTCTTTTGCTAGGCAACCCACCAGCACCACCCCCAGCAGGGTGCGGATTTCTTGTACTAGATCTGGCGTAAATAGCGGGTCAGGTTCGCTGGAGAGGCGGGGGCCACTGTTGGCAAAAGCCGGGTTAAACAGCTGAGAGTTATACACCAGCCCCACCGCCCAGTGGCGGCTATCACCGTCGAAGCTAACGAACTGGCCAAAACCACAGTCTTCGGGCGACGGTGGCGAACAGACATCCTGAGCATCGTCGACCTGTACCACGTAGTCACAGTGGGAGTTAGACTTCACCACCTTGCCCAGGCAGCAGCGGGGCGGGGCCGGAGTAAACAAATCCATAGCGCGCTCTAGCAGAACATGGGTACTTATTGTAGTGGGTTTTTAGCCGCCGCCGGCCCCTTGGCGAGGGTCAAACCTTCAGAAAATCTGAGTAGAACTATTGGCCTATAGGTTCCCCACCGTTTGATCACGCACGCAGTTTCATGACCATCAGGGGAATCCCGCTCAAAATCAGTAGACCAACCAGCAAATAGTTACCCTGCCTTAGATCAAAACCCCGCAGCACCATTTTCCACCGCAGCTTCATGATGTAGCGGCCCAGCACGACATCGAACAGCCCCATAAAAGTGGCGAGGAAGAGACCCGCTGCCAACAGACCCCCAATTGAGTCAATACCCAGGTTCGGAATCCAGAAATAGCAGATGACAAACAGAATCAAAGTACCGCTGATCAGGCTAACCTGCTTTGCCTTTTTCGTGCCAAGCCTAGGGGCGACAACCGCATTGCGAAAAATACCATGCAGAGTCTCAGCCCCAGCCAGGGTAAAACCGAGAACCATCAGCTCTAGCAGAAATCTCATTTAACTGGCCTGTGGCTTCGGGGTGAATGGCTGACCTAGAGCTGAAACCCGGCGTCAAAGTCGCTGCGGGTCATGGGCTGGCTGACCTCTAGACCCTCGCCCCCGAGGAGGGTCAGCGGTTTACCCTCTACCGAGAGCCACACCGGGGCAGCGGGGTCGAAGGCGGTGGCGGTGTAGATCACCTGGCCCAGGCGACCGATCATGGCCGCACTGCCGCCGCCGGTTTCAAAATCGCCAGATAAATCGACATGCACGCCGTCGCTCTCGACGGTGGCCGCCAGCAGTTGGGTTTGCTCAGGAATGGTGGTAAACGCCTGCTGGCTCGGGTCGCCTGGCTTCGACAACAGGCTGCTAAAGGCCGCCGTCACCCGGTCTGAGGGGGAGGCATCGGCGGCGACCGAAATCGACTGGGGCACTAGGGTAAAGCCGGTGCCTTCATCCTTGAGCCAGTAGATCTGCCCAGTGACTGCCGCTGGGGCGGGCTGGGTCACGGGCGCTTGGGCCGTGGTTTCACCGGGGTTGGGCGTAACTGGGGCCGCCACCTCAGGCAGCGACAGTAGGGGATCGGTCTCTAGATCGATGCTCGGAAATTCTGCTACCGGGGGAGTCGGGTTGAGGGCGCGCCAGGTAAACCAGGCCATAGACCCCCCGGAGGCCAGCACCAGGGTGGCTAACCCGGCCACAATGCCGAGGGGGATTTGCCGGAGCTTGTCTTTGTAGGCCATGGTGAGGTACCAAAGGGGGTCACATCGTTAGCCTAGGGCAGCCTAAGCCAGCCTAGGGCGCAGGGGGGACAGCTTCTAAAGCTGGCCGTCGCATCAGAAACGGAGAGGTTGGCTCTATTCTGGCAAAGATGGCGATATCCAGCTCATTGTCACGTACTTTAAAGTTGAGAATGCGGGCGGTGATGCCCGACTCCTCTAGCAGGCGCAGGGTCAGCCGCGCTTGGGCACCCTGCACAAAGGACTCTAATAGCTGGGGCGGGGTGTCTTCGCCGTCGACGGTGATTTTGGGGTCAACGAGGGCAAACCGATGGCCGTTGAGCACCCTCAGCCCCAAGTCTACGGCGATCGCAATATTCTCGTCGGCGACTCGGTCTTCGAGATCGACCAGGATGCGAAAGCGATCGCCCTCTAGAAACTCCAGCGATGGGTTGACCAGCCCGTAGCGGTTTTGCTCCCGATCGCCCCCGGCCCCCGGCAGGCTAAATTGCAGCCTGTCGAGCCAGCCCTGCACTAAGGGCGACTGCAAGAAGGTGTTGAGATCGCTATCCGTGAGGCGCAGGCGCAGGGCCGCCTGCGCCGGTTCGTCGAGCACCAGCTCGCCCTGCTGTAGCCGGGCCAGATCCACATCCACCGCGTCGGTCTCAAGATCGATGGAGTCGATGCGCAGGCCGGGCAGCTGCCGGGTCTCGACCCCTCGGGCGGCAATGCGAGTTTTCTCAATGCGGCCATCGATCAGCTGGTAGTTGGGCACGTTGTCGATGCGCACCTGCAGCGACTCAGCCCCGGCAATCTGGTCGCGCAGGGCCGTCTCGGCCAGGGTGTCTACCACCACGCCCCCGGTGCCCAATACCCCCAGCAGGGTCGAGAGAATAATGGTAATCAGCTCCATGGCCCGTCCCTTGGTTTTCTATGCCCTTGGTTTTCTATGCCCTTGTTTTTATGGGACTGCTGCTATCGGCTAGCCAGCAGCTCGTCGTCAATCCAGCCCTTGACCAGGGCCACCACCTCGGTCAATGCCACCTCTTGCACAATGCCCGTAGAGCGCTCGACCACCTCAACCTTGCCGTCGCCCAAGGCCCGCCCGGTGACAATGCGGTAGGGAATACCAATCAGGTCGGCGTCTTTAAACTTGACCCCGGCCCGCTCGTCGCGGTCGTCGAGCAGGGCATCAACCCCTAAGGCCAGCAGCGCTTTGTAGATTGCCTTGGCGGCCTCTACCTGTAAATCGTCGCCCATGTTGGGGATGACGACAATTACCTGGTAGGGGGCGATCGCCACCGGCCAGACAATGCCGTTTTTGTCGTGGGATTGCTCCACCGCTGCCTGGGCCAGGCGCGACACCCCCACCCCGTAGCAGCCCATCACCAGGGGCAGCTCGGCCCCGGTTTCGCTGGTGTAGGTGGCCCCCAGTTTTTCAGAGTATTTGGTGCCCAGCTGAAAGATGTGGCCAATCTCAATGCCCCGCGCGGTTTGCAGGGTTTGGCTGGGGTCGTGCCGGGCGCGATCGCCCGCCGCCGCCTTGCGCACATCTACCACTTTTTTGGGCAGGGTGAACTCTTTGCCCCAGTTGCCGCCCACGGTGTGGCAGCCCGCCTCGTTAGAGCCGGTGACAAAGTTTTTCAGGTCGGTGGCGGTGGCGTCTACCAGGCGCAAAAACGCGGGTTCTACCTCCTGTCCGCTCTGCATGGGGCCGCCCTGCATGGGGCCGCCCTGAATGTAGTCATCGCCCAGGTCGGGGGCCATGTAGCCCAGGGGCAGAGGCTTTGCTGCCCACTGGCGCTGAGCTTCTTCGTCGGGCACCCCCAGACTCAGCAGCGCCGCACCACCGTAGTCGGCGGCCAGCTTGGTCAGCTCGTTGGTGAGCTTGACCTCGTTGACATCCTGATCGCCGCGCAGGCTGACCAGCACCAGCACCACCCTGCCGCTATCGTAGACTGCCTGATACAACACGTTCTTGACGATCTGGGTGGGCGAGCACTGGAGAAACTTGGCCAGTGAGTCAATGGTGGGGGTGCTGGGCGTGTCCAGCTTTTCAAAGGTGGCAAAGGTCGAGGGCACCGCGTCTACAGGCAGAGAAACGGCCTTCTCCAGGTTGGCGGCGTAGGTGCCATCCTCGGTGTAGAGCACCTCGTCTTCCCCCGCCTCGGCCAGCACCATAAACTCGGTGGAACCCGACCCGCCGATCGCCCCAGAGTCGGCATCCACGGCGCGAAACTCGAGGCCGCAGCGGCGCAGAATGTTGCTGTAGGCGGTGTACATCTCCTGATAGGTGTCTTTGAGGCTGCCCTCGTCGGTGTGAAACGAGTAGCCGTCTTTCATAATGAACTCGCGGCCGCGCATCAGGCCAAAGCGGGGGCGAATCTCGTCGCGAAACTTGGTCTGAATCTGGTACAGATGCAGCGGCAGCTGGCGGTAGGAGCGCACCATGTCGCGGGCGACGGCGGTGATCACCTCTTCGTGGGTGGGGCCGAGGCCCAGCTCCTGCTGGCGGCGATCAATCAGCGAGAACATGAGGCCCTCGGCCTTGGTGTAGGTC
>JBBSLR010000171.1:0-6501 GCA_038255045.1 Phormidesmidales cyanobacterium | reverse complement strand
TTCTCTAGCCGGTGAAACTCCGCCAGCTGGTCAAACATCGAGAACACTTCATTGAGCATTTTGACCAGCTGGCGCGGCGTCATCTCGCTAGAGGCGGCGGTAAAGTCAACCAGGTCGGCAAACAGCACGCTCACATGGTCAAGGCTTTCGGCGATGGTGCGGGCACCGCCCTTGAGCCGCTGGGCAATGCGGTAGGGCAAAATGTTGATCAGCAGCCGGTCGGCCTGCTGCCGCTGCTGCCGCAGCTCGGTTTCCATCTGGCGGCGTTCGCTAATGTCGTGGACAATGCCTTCGTAGTGCAAAAAGGCCCCGGTTTTATCCCACACCTGCCAGATATCTTCGCTCACCCAAAAGATGCTGCCGTCCTTGCGAAACACCTCTGACTCGGCATCGGTAATTTTTTCGAAGCGGCTGAGATAGACCACCAGCTCATCTCGCCGCTTGGGTTCAGAATAGATCTGGCGGCTGATGTTTTCTACGGTAGCCACCATCTCCTCAGGCGAGTCATAGCCGTAGAGCCGCGCCATGGATGGATTGACGCTGAGCAGCTGGCCCGTTGCCGAGGCCTTAAAAATGCCCACCGTAGCGTTTTCAAAAATGCTGCGGTAGTTCATCTCAGCCGCCGTCAGCGCCTGCTCGATGTGGGTGCGCTCTCGCACCTCTTGAATGAGCAGGGTGTTTTGCTGGCTCAGCTGCTGCCGCTGCTGGGCCAGGTGCAGCTGGTTTTGCACCCGCACCAGCACCTCCTGCACCGCAAAGGGCTTGGTGATGTAGTCGGTGGCCCCGGCCTGAAAGGCTTTGACCTTATCTAAAGAATCGACCAGGGAACTCAGCACAATCACCGGAATGTCGGCGGTGAGGGGGTTGGTCTTGAGCTGCTGGCACAGGGTGTAGCCGTCCATATCGGGCAGCAAAATATCGAGCAGCACCAGGCTGGGGCGACGCTCTTGAATCAGGGCGATCGCCTGTTGCCCACTGACCGCCGCCTGAATATGATACCCCTGCTGGCTCAGCAGCCGGTGCAGCAGGCGCGAGGTTTCCGCGTCGTCATCAACAATGACTAGGTCAGTGGCAGCGGGGGCATCATCCACAGTGCAGGGGCAGGCCAACTATGTGAGACTAGGCAATTGGTTTAAGCATAGGGGTATTAGACCAATAAAGATGCACCGACAATAGGCTACCTGAGCACGGGGCGATCTGAGCTAGAGCCTCGCTTTAGAGTAGCGCTGTTTTTCCTGGCTGTCTTGCTCAGCTCCCAAATCATTACCCGATCACCCACAGATAAGCGGCGGGTGCCCAGATTGAGCCGCTCAACGAACCTGGAGAGTTTGGTCTTGATTGCGGTAGCCGCTCACTACCCCCTGACGAAAGGTGACCTCTCCTTCGCGGAAGTAAAAGACTTCTTCGCAGTTGTTGTCGTTGCGGCTAATCGCCACCGGAGTCTGCCCTTCAACCCGCAGCACCTCGGCGCGGCTAGACCCCATCGACCAAAACTCGGGAACCCCCCGGCCCTGGGCCAGCGGCGGCAGCTGCAGCGATACCTTGAGGTTGTCGTCTGAGTTGAGATAGCTAATCACCTGGCCATTCTCAAACATGACTGAGCTGGGGCCAAAGTACAGCGTGGTAAACCGGCTGGAGGTGTACTGTTCTTGACGGGTGGGGGTGCCCTGGATTTGCACCACCTCGGCTTCGCTAGACCCCAGGGTCCAACTGCCCGGGGCGGCCTGGGCAGAGAGCACCATTGGCCCATCGGCCAGCACCCTGAGGCTGCCGTCTAGATTGTTGTACTGCTTGACGTAGCCGTTGTTGAGCTCGACCACGCTGTCGCCGTAGCGCCAGGTTTGCTGACAGCTGGTTTGAAACTGCGTCATTTGGGAGGGCGTGCCCTGAATGGCTAGCACCAGGTCGCGATCAGAACCCAGCGTCCAGTAGGTTTTATCGCCAGGGGCGCGGCTGGCCCGACTGGCCACATTACTCTGGGCGTACTGGAGGTTGCGCTCGTATTCGGCGACTTTTTCTTGGGCCAGGGGGCTGTCGGGGCTAGCCTTGGGAACCGCCTGCATAAAGGCGATGGCCCGCTGCCACAACAGGGCGACCTCGGCCCATTCTTCACTAAATTCTGCGGTTTGGGTCAGCTCGGCCGCAGACATGGCCTGCTCCGCCCCCTGGCGAAAGGGAGCCTCGACCGCAACTTCGCCAGCATTGCCAGTGAGGTTACTAATGAAGTTATTGGGGGGCCACGACCACGGCCGCTCTTCAGAATTGAGCAGCACGTAGCCAGCGGCTAGGCCCAAGCCTACCGATAGTCCGACCGCTCCCCAGGTCAGTCGTTCTCGCAGAACTTGGCCTGGCCGCTTAAGTTCAAATCTATACAGAGTTTGAGGATTTTGCCCGTCTAGCTCAGGGTGGCTACGTTTAGTCATAGTGGTTAGCGAGGAGGATTACGACTCCAGACATACGGCGTGGGGCCGCACTTGGTATAAATGTATGCAGCCAGATCAATGAACCTATCTTGCTTGCTCACCTTAGCCCAGGAGATCAGCCTAATATGTTGGGTTATCTGCATTTTACGGAAGCTTATTTAAATTGCCCCGATCGGCCCTGTTTACACCACTCAAATCTCACCCTTTCATGACTCAGTTCCTATGGATGCACTAGCGCTGCGCTGGGATATGCCCAGGGCGGATGGCTCTCTTGAGGATGGTTGGCCCGACGGTTGGCTAGAAGCAGTATCCCAAGCGCTGCCGGCACATGGCCGCCCCCGCTGGCTAGCCCAGGTGCTTTGGCAGCGGCAGTTGGGCAATGCCGCAGACCTGGCGGGCTGGCTTAACCCAATGGTCTATGAGGCGACCCCGGCTAGTGCTTTTGGGGCAGATATGGCGATCGCCGTCACCCGCCTCCGCCAGGCGATCGGTCGGGGTGAAAAAGTCGCCATCTGGGGCGACTTTGACGCCGACGGGGTGACCGCCACCGCCGTGCTGTGGGATGGTCTGGGGCAGCTGATCCCCAAGGGCGATCGCCTCACTTACTACATTCCCAACCGCCTCAGCGAGTCCCACGGGCTGTCGCGGCGGGGCCTTGACCATCTGGCGGCGTGGGGGGCCAGCCTGATGGTGACCTGTGACACCGGCAGCACCAGCGGCGCTGAAATTGCCTACGCCAACGCCCAGGGCATAGCGGTGATTGTCACCGATCACCACACGCTGCCGACTGAGGATATTGGCGCTCTGGCGCTGATCAATCCCCGCCGCCTGCCGCCCGACCACCCGCTGGCTACGCTGTCGGGGGTGGCGGTGGCCTACAAGCTGCTGGAGGGGCTGTACGCCGCCGTAGATACTCCCCCCGCCCAGCCCCTAGACCACGTGCTCGACCTGGTGGCCATTGGCCTGATCGCTGATCTGGTGGAGCTGCGGGGCGACTGCCGTTACCTGGCCCAGGTGGGGCTACAGCGGCTGCAAACCCAGACTCAGCCGCACCCGCCCTACCCGCGACCGGGGCTGGCGAAGCTGCTGGAACTGTGCAAGCGCACGGGCGATCGCCCCACGGATATTTCCTTTGGGCTTGGCCCCCGGATTAACGCCGTCAGCCGCATCCACGGCGACGCCAGCTTTTGTGTGGAGCTGTTGACCAGCCAAGACCGCGATCGCTGCCATGCCCTGGCCCACGAGGCCGAGCTGGCCAACACCCGCCGCAAGGCTCTCCAGCGCGACCTCTACAACCAGGTGATGGCGCGCGTGGCCCAGGTCGATCTGGCCACCACCCGCTGCCTGGTGCTGGCCGACGAGCAGTGGGAGCCAGGCATTTTGGGCCTGGTGGCGGGGCAGGTGGCCCAGGCCCTGGGGCGGCCCGCCATCCTGCTGCGCATCGATCCCCCCGCCGATTTGGCAACAGAGGACGGTAGCCCCAGGCTGGCCCGGGGGTCGGCGCGATCGGTGCAGGGGCTAGATCTCTATCAGCTATTTCAGTCGCAGTCGAGCCTGCTCACCGGGTTTGGCGGCCACCCTCTGGCGGCGGGCTTGACCCTGCCGGTAGAGCACATTGACCTGCTGGCGGCGGCGCTCAACCGCATGGTGCGGGAGCAACTCGGGGGCGATCGCGCGCCTCAGCCTGTCCTAGAGATCGATCTAACGGTGACGGTGGCGGATCTGGGGCAGCCGTTGTTTCGAGAACTCAAGTGGCTGGAGCCCTGCGGCATGGGCAACCCGGTGCCTAAGCTGCTGATCTGCGATGCCTGGTTTCAGAATACGAAGCACCGAAAACTGCGCGATCGCAACAACAAAGCCGTGGGGTTTATCAAAACCGAGTTTGAGCTGTGGGACGCCAGCGCCCAGGTGGGTTTCCCCGGTGAGTGGTGGGGCCACTACCGCGACGAGTTGCCCCCAGGTCGCTGCGATCTGGTGGTGGAGCTAGACTTCAACAACTACAGCGGCTACCACGTCCAGCTGGTCGATCTACGCCCGGTTCTCACCGAAGCGAACAGTGCCGCCCCTGGCCCAGCCCTCCCCATCCTCGACTGGCGGCAGGCGATCCCTGACGAACGGTCGGCGGTTTTAGTCGTAGACCAGGCCCCGGCCCAGTGGAGCGACTGGCAGGGCTGGCAGCGACAGGCGGCCCAGGCCGGGTTGCCCCTGGCCCTGACCTTTGCCCCGGTAGTGGAAGAGCGATCGCCGGTGGACCGGTGGCAAGAACTGGTGGGCCTGGCCAAGTACCTCACCCGCACCGAAACTGCCGTGACCAAGGCACAGTTAAGCCAGCGGCTGCGCCTGTCAACCCCCAGTCTGGCGCTGGGCCTAACTGCCTTAGAGACCGCAGGCTTTGAGGTGGTCGAAATCGATCCAGACACCATCGCGATGCGGCTAGATCCCGACCCGGTGGCCCCTGACCCGGTGGTTCCTGCGTCGGAGACGCGGCGCTTTCTTGACGCCCTGCAAGAAGAACAGTTTCGTCGTCGCTACTTTGCCCAGGTGCCCGTCTCGGCCCTTTCTGGGTAGCCTTTTCCTGATAGGGTAGGCACGGCCCGACATTTTCTGCCGCCATGACCGCCGACTGGTTCTACCCCTTTCCACCGCTAATCGAAGGCACCCTGCGATCGCGCTACAAGCGGTTTTTTGCCGACATTGAGCTAGAGACTGGCGAGGTGGTGACGGCCCACTGCCCCAACACCGGGCCAATGACCGGGGTGTGCCACATTGGCGGTCGGGTGCTGGTTTCCTACAGCTCTAACCCCAAGCGCAAGCTCGCCTACACCTGGGAACTGGCGGAGGTGCGCGACACGGTACCCACCTGGGCCGGGGCCAACACGGCGCTGCCCAACCGGGTGGTAAAAGCGATGCTAGAGGCCAAGCAAATTCCAGAACTGGGCGACTACAGCACCATTCGCCCCGAGGTGCGCTACGGGGGCGACGGCAAAAGCCGGATCGATTTTGTCATTTCTGGGGAGAAAAATGCCGTACCCACCTACATTGAGGTAAAAAACACCACCTGGGCCAAGGGCACCCTAGCCCTGTTTCCCGATACGGTGACCACGCGCGGGCAAAAGCATTTGAAGGAACTGGCGGCGCTGATTCCCCAGGCCCAGGCGGTGATGCTGTACTTCATTAACCGGGGTGACTGCACCGAGTTTTCACCGGGTGATGAGGCTGACCCGACCTACGGGGTGCTGCTGCGGCAGGCCATGGCCAAGGGGGTGAAGGTGTTGCCCTGCCGGTTTGAGGTGACTCCGGCGGGGTTGCGGTATCTGGGGCTGGCTGATCTAGCGTTTGATTAGTTGAATGCTAAATCAAGTTCCATACTCTAGCGGGCTGAGTAGGTGAGCGATCGCCAGGCAAAGTGGGGCAGCGCCAGCATCCGCCGCCAGCGCCAGGGTTCTTTGTAGAGGCGGTAGAGCCATTCCAGGTGGTTGTCGCACATCCACTGGGGGGCGCGCGACTTGACCCCGGCCCAAATGTCAAAGCTGCCGCCGACGCCAATCCAAATGCTGTTGGGGCAGAGATAGCGGTGGTCACGAATCCACAGCTCTTGGCGAGGTACACCCATGCCGACCAAGATCACGCTGGGCTGGAGCTGCTCTAGGTGGCGCAAAAATTCGGGCTGGGCCTCTGGCCCCAGATAGCCGTGCTGGGTACCCACTACATTTAGACCGGCCACCTGGCGCTGCCAGGTGATCGCGGCGCGATCGGTGACGCCGGGAACACCGCCGTACATAAAGACGGTTTCTTTAGGCGAAAGGCGCTTGAGCACCGTCGCCGCCAGCTCAATGCCGGGAGCGCGCTCAATGCGTTGCCCCTTGGTGCGAAAGTAGAGCACGACCCCAGCCCCATCGGGAATCACCAGCTCAGCGTTGAGAATAACCTGGCGCAGGTCAGGGTTGCGATCGGCCTGCATCGCCATCTCGGCGTTGAGGGTGACGACGTGGGCACCGCGCCCCTGGCGGTACTGATCAACCAGCCACCCCGCGTAGTCGGTGTGCCAGTGAACGGGCAGACCCATAACCTTCAAGAC
>JBBSLR010000170.1:0-6546 GCA_038255045.1 Phormidesmidales cyanobacterium | reverse complement strand
CAGAAAGGCTTGAGCTTCTAAACCAGTCTTAGATTGGGCGATGGCTTTAGGAAACATATAAAACCATCTAAATCTGAGGTTAGGGCTAGTGGGCTGTCAAGCCTCAGTTTGTAGGTTGGGTGAAGCGCTAGCGGAACCCAACAAAGCTTACTGCTGGTGGGGTTTCTCCTCTGGAGACGCTGCGCGAACACATCGTTTCACCTCAGTGCCCTAGAGCATCGCCAGCCGCGACTGGAGAATGGTGGCCTTGGCCTTGGCCTCGACCAGGGAGTCGCGCGCCCCCTGCACCACCTCCGGCGGCGCTTGATCGACAAAGCCGGGGTTGCTGAGCCGCCCGGTGAGCGACCTGATTTCATTTTCGACCTTGGCCCGCAGCGCATCCACATCCACCACGCCCGTCAGGGGAATCAGCACCTGCACGGTGCCTGTCACCCCAGCAAAGAGTTTTTGGGGTAGCTCTGCCGACTGTTTGGCCTGAGCTGGGGTAGCGCTAGTGCCGTCGCTTGGAGGAACCATCGGGGTGGGGGCAGCGGTGAGTCTGAGCTGGGTGGGGTTGGGCAAGGCCTGGTCAGGGCCAAAGATTTTGCGCTGCCACTGCTGGTAGGTCTGGTTGAGCTGGGCGCGATCGCCCTTGCTCAACAAATTCTGTCGCCCAAAATTAAACGCCACCCAAATGCCCACCAGCTCCATCAGGGTGCCAAAGATGGGGGTGCTGTCTACCGCACTGACCAGCGCTGTGGTGAACCTGAGCGCCACTAGCCCCGCAAAAACCCACAGCAGGGTAAAGGCCGGGCGGCGAATGTTAGCAAAGAACGCCCTGGCGGATTGCAGCGGCTCTTCGAACAGGGGCGGCATGGTGTGCCAAAAGTCTTGCCCCTCGGCCCCCACCGGGTTGCGGCTGAGCGGGGCCGGAGGGTGAGTCGCCGGGGCAGTCTCCGCCACATCGTGGGCGGTCGATACCGGCTGCTGCCCACCGAGAATTACCAGGGTGTCGATTTTGCCCAGGTCTTTGATGTAGTCGGCGCTGGCGTGGAGAATGTGGCGCTCGTCGGCGCTCTCGCTTTCGAGAATGGTCTCAATCCGCAGGCCCGGTTTAATGCCCGCCTCGGCCCGCAGGTTGCGCACCGTGCGCACGGTGTTAAACACCAGGGCAAACTGCTGCTCTAGGCCGTCATCCACCAGGCCCGCGAAGGCGGTGGGGTAGGGCTGCACAGCGAGAAACTGGTCATCGCCCACCTGGCTGAGGGTGTGCCACAGCTCTTCGGTAATGTGGGGCATAAACGGATGCAGCAGCTTGAGAATGCCGTCGAGCACCAGGGCTAGGGTCTGCTGGGCCGCCCGCTTCGAGGCGGGGTCGTCGCCCTGGAGGCGGGGCTTGACCAGCTCGATATACCAGTCGCAAAAGTCGCCCCAGGTAAACTCGTAGAGGTCTTTGGCGGCTTCGCCCATGGCGTAGCTGTCGAGATGGTCGCGCACGCTGGTCACCACCCGGTTGTAGCGCGAGAGAATCCAGCGATCGGCCAGTTCGAGCTGATCGAGCGCGGGCAAGCCCAGGTCGGCGGGGGCCTGACCGCCCAGGTTCATCATCACAAACCGAGAGGCGTTCCACAGCTTGTTGGTGAAGTTGCGGCTGGCCTCGACCGAGACCGACTCGTCGGTGGTGCGATCATACTCCAGGCGAATGTCTTGGCCCGCCCCGGTGACTTCGCGAATCAGGGTGTAGCGCAGGGCGTCGGTGCCGTATTTATTGATCAGCACCAGAGGGTCGATGCCGTTGTTGGCCGACTTCGACATTTTTTTGTTGTTTTCGTCGCGCACCAGGCCGTGGATGTAGACGGTCTCGAAGGGCATAGTGTCGGTGAAGTGCCCCGCCATCAGGGTCATGCGGGCCACCCAAAAGAAGATGATGTCGAAGCCGGTGACCAGGGTGGTGGTGGGGTAATAAGTCTGAAAGTCTTTGGCCGACTCGTCGGGCCAGCCCATGGTAGAAAAAGGCCAGAGGCCGGAGGAAAACCAGGTGTCGAGCACGTCGGGGTCGCGCGCTAGGGTCACCCACTCACCAAACCGCTCGGTGGCTTTTTGCTTTGCCTCGGCTTCGGTGGCGGCCACCACAAAGGGGGTGTGGTCGGTGATGTCGCCGCCGGTTTCGCTGACGGCGTACCAGGCGGGGATTTGGTGGCCCCACCAGAGCTGGCGCGAGATGCACCAGTCTTTGAGGTTGACCAGCCAGTCGCGGTAGACCTTAGTCCAGCGCTCGGGCACAAACTTGGGTTCTTGGCGATTATCCAAGTAATCCAGCGCGTTGTCGGCCAGGGGGCGAATTTTGACGAACCACTGGGTGGAGAGCAGCGGCTCGACGGGGACTTTGCCGCGATCGCTGTAGGGCACCGTGTGGTGATAGTCCTCAATCCGCACTAAAAAGCCCTCTGCTTCGAGCTGCCTGACCACGGCGCTGCGGGCCTCAAAGCGGTCTAGCCCCGCAAACGGCCCCGCATTCTCATTCATGGTCCCGTTTTTGTGCATGACGGTGATCAGGGGCAGATCGTGGCGCTGGCCCATGGCAAAGTCGTTGGGGTCGTGGGCGGGGGTGACCTTGACGCAGCCGGTGCCAAACTCGGCGTCCACATAGTCGTCGGCGATCACCGGAATCTCGCGGTTCACAATTGGCAGCAGCAGGGTTTTGCCCACCAGATCGCGGTAGCGATCGTCGTTGGGGTTGACCGCCACCGCCGTGTCGCCCAGCATGGTCTCGGGCCGGGTGGTGGCTACTTCTAGGTAGCCACTGCCGTCGGTGAAGGGGTAGCGAAAGTGCCACAGGTGACCGTCTACTTCCCGTTGTTCTACCTCGAGGTCAGACACCGCCGACTGACTGGCGGGGCACCAGTTGACCATGTAGTTGCCCCGGTAGATCAGCCCCTCGTCGTAGAGCTGGGTAAAGGCGGTGAGCACGGCGTTAGACAGCCCTTCGTCCATGGTAAAGCGCTCGCGCGACCAGTCCACCGAGACGCCCAGCTTGCGCAGCTGGTTGACGATGGTGCCGCCCGACTCGGCTTTCCAGTCCCAGGCGCGCTCCAGGTAGCGATCGCGCCCCAAAGCCTCCTTACTCGTGCCCTCGGCCTGCATCTGGCGGTCAAGAATGGTAGCCACGGCAATGCTGGCGTGGTCGGTGCCGGGCAGCCAAAGCGTATTGCGCCCGGCCATGCGCTGGTAGCGCACCAGGGTGTCAATCAGCGCATTCTCAAAGGCGTGGCCCATGTGCAGGCTACCGGTCACGTTCGGCGGCGGAATCACCACGCAGTAGGGCTCGCCGGGATGATCGGCATCGGCTTTGAAGACCTGATTCTCTTCCCAATGGGTTTGCCACTTGGTCTCGGTCTGGGTGGGGTCGTACTGGGCAGAGAGAGCGGGAACGGTGGCCGTCATCACAAAACCTGGAGCGCGGGGACTATTGCGTTGGACTATCGCATTAAAGACAGTGTACCTAGGGATTCTGCCATTTTGATCAATAGATAGGAGTGAGGGGGAGGGGGCAAGGGGTCAGGTTTCGGATTCAAGGCTTTGAGTTTACCTAACACCCGATACCTAACACCTGATACCCGACACCTAACACCCAACCCCCTTCAAATCTCCCCGGCGAACTTCAGCATGCGCTCGTAGAGGCTATAGCTGACCCGAAAGCCCGCCTGCTCCACCAGGCCATCCATCACCCGCCGCACACTGGGAATGTGCCCCTTTTGCTTGGCGGCAATCAAAATGCCAAAAATGCCAATTACCGACAGCCCCAGGTCTTGGGCCACCCGCCGCCCCAGGCGCTCGTTGATCAGCAGCTCGTCGGCCTTGAGCTGCAGGGCCAGGGCGATGGCGTGGGTTTCGCCGGGGTCGAGCCGTTTGCTCTGCTGCCGGGCCTCGGCGATCGCTAGCTCCGTGGGCGATCGCACCAAGATCCAGTCTAAACTCAGCACCGCTTGCAGCCGGGCGCTCTTAGCTGTGGCTAGCTCCCTGGCGACCACCTCGGGCACCACCACGGTGCCGTAGATCGCCTGGAGAATCCACAGGTAGTCAATGGCGGCCAAACTGCCCAGCGGTGAGGCATCACTCACAACGATCATAGCCAACCTCGATTGCGCAGATTTTGCAGGTCTTCTTCAAACTCGGGCACATCGTAATGTACGCAAACCCCGCGACTGCCCATGATTTTCTGAAACTCCATCAGGTGAAGACCGGCGACTTGACTGGCGATCGCCAGGGTGACCAGCTCTTGCTCAAACAGGGCAATGGCTATCTCTCGCAGCCAGTCGGCTCTAGAGAAAGCCGCCACCTGGGCCAGCTCATCGGGAATGTCGAGAAAAATTTGCATGGTGGATAGTTGCCACAACGGGTTCCTTTAATTGAAACCCATTAGAGAATTGGGCTAATTGTGGCACGGGGGTTGCAATTCTTGAAACGGGGTTGACAACTGCCGTCTCCCGCGCCGTGGCACAAGTGGCCTAACGGCTAAACAGGTGCTCTACCTGGCAGCTAAACCCCGGCAACAGGGGGGAGGTCAAGGCATCTGGGCCAAATAGCGTTGCACTCAAAACTAACTGAGCAGCCTGACGGCGATAGACTTCGACCTGCCGAGTAAACCGGTCACAAATCCAGTATTCTTGAACGCCCCGAATGGAGTAGAGCTTGAGCTTGGCTTCGCGGTCGCGGCGAATGTTGCTCGGCCCCGGCGACAGCACCTCGACCACCAATTCCGGGAAATCGGTCAGGTGCCCAGCCTCGTCTTCAATCATGGCCAACCGTTCGGTGCTCACCCATGCCACATCGGGAATCACGCTGTCCGCATCCGACACAACAATACCCGGAGCCGGAATCGCCTCGCCCAGGCCAGTCTCAGCAGACCAGGTATCTAAAGCCGTAAAAACCCTGCCAGCGGCCTGCTGGTGACGACGATGGGGCGATCGAGTCACAAACAACGCTCCATCAATAATTTCATAGCGCGTGCCTTCGCTCTGGGGCAACACCTCCAGATCGTGAATCGTCCAGCGAATTTGCGCCGTAGCCTGGGTCATAAGCTGGGCCTTTTAAATTGTTCCAACCGGTTGGAGGCCACTTCTATCATACCCGTTGCCTCTGGAGGCCAGCGCGGTCGGGAACTGGGTTTACGGACGGGCTGCGATCGCTAAACTAGAAGAAACCCAGCGAGGCAGAAACCCGATGGCGCAGTGGCCGTTGACAGAGGCGCAAAGCAACTTGCAGCACCTGATTGATCAAGTAACCCAGTCTCACCAGCCAATTGTGATCGCTGGGGCCGAGAGCAATGCTGTGCTGCTGTCTGAAGAAGACTGGGCCAGTATTCAAGAAACACTCTATTTACTCTCTGTGCCCGGCATGGGGGAATCGATTAAAGCAGGTATGGCCACCCCAACTGATGACTGCGATGGAGAGCTTGACTGGTGAGTTGGCGGCTGGTTTTTACAAAACAAGCTCAAAAAGATGCCAAAAAGCTGGCTGCTAGCAATCTTAAGCAAAAAGCCCAGGGCCTCCTCAATGTGCTTCAAGCTGACCCGTTTCAAAACCCACCGCCCTACGAAAAACTGGTGGGAGATTTGGCGGGAGCCTATTCGCGGCGCATCAATATTCAGCATCGGCTAGTTTATGAAGTAATTGAAGATGAGCACGCCGTCAAAATTCTGCGGATGTGGACTCATTACGATTAAATTGCGATCGCCTGTTCAAAGTCCTAGGAATCCCTGGGTGTGCTGCCAAATTTCTTGCTCTACGTCCGTTAGGGCGTGATCGCTGGGCAGTTCGACCAGGCGCACCCAGGGGCGAGGGGCGGCGTAGGCGCGGCTGGCTTCTATAGATATGGTCTCGTCGTCGGTGCCGTGGAGCATCAGGGTGGGGATATTGGCTCGCAGGTCTTCGTCTTTGTAGCCCTGGGCGTCGGTGATGAAGCGGTAGTCGAGGGGAATCTGCCGCTGCTCGGTGTAGTGGTAGACCGAGAGGGTGCCCTCGGTGCGCCAGGCGGCGATCGCCTCAGGGCCAAGGCGGGGCAGCCACTGCTTGAGGAAGTGGAAGGCGGGGGCCAGCAGCACCAGCTTTTCGATGCGTTCGGTAATGGTGACCTGCTGGGCGACCCAGGCGGCGGTGAGGCCCCCTAAGCTGGAGCCGATCAGCACCGTGGGTTGATCCTGAGCCAAAATCAGGGCGCTGACCTGCTGGATCTGGCGGCTGAGGGTGAGATGGGTAAAGTCGCCTGCGTTGAGGTCGGGGATGATCAAAGGGATGCCCAGGGCGGCAAAGCGGGCTTTCATGGCTTGGGCTTTGGCCGACTGGGGGCTGGAGGCAAAGCCGTGGAGGTAGAGGTATTGGGGCATAGGGGAGTGGGGGAGTGGATGGGTGGATGGGTGGATGGGTAGGGGCAGACCCATGTGTCTGCCCTCGGGTGTGGATGGATGGGTGAAGGGGGGAGGGGGGATGTTCTTCTGAGGGACCGTACATTAAGTCGAAGCAGGGCTCTCGTAGGGGCAAACGGTTGTTTGCCCCTACAGGGTATTG
>JBBSLR010000169.1:0-6553 GCA_038255045.1 Phormidesmidales cyanobacterium | reverse complement strand
CACCGTCTTGGTAGTGGAGCAACGAAATGCGGGCGTTGCGGTTGGGGTCGTACTCGATGGTCGCGACCTTAGCGGGAACACCTAGCTTGTCGCGGCGAAAGTCTACTACCCGGTACAGGCGCTTGTGCCCACCGCCGCGGTGGCGACAGGTAATTACCCCTCGGTTGTTGCGCCCCTTATGGCGGTGCTTCGAATGAGTCAGCGACTTTTCGGGTTCGCTGCGGGTAATCTCGGTGAACTCGGAAACAGTTCGCTCACGAGTACCAGGGGTATAAGGTCGGTAGGAACGGATGCCCATGGGAATACTTGCTGGCTACACGGCTAAACGGCAGAACATTGAAAGTCTTGGCCCGATCAAATCAAACAAAGATCTAGAGATCGGGAAACAGGGGAATAGTATCTCCGGCGGCCAGGGTGACCACGGAGCGCTTGTAGTGGGGACGATGGCCGACGAAACGACCCATGCGGCGCTTTTTCTTGGGAGGGTTGTAGGTGTTGACCGACACCACTTTGACATCAAACAGCTCTTCAATGGCTGCTCTGATTTGCAGCTTGTTGGCCCGGGGATCAACTTCGAAAACGTACTGGTTGTTCTCTAGCAGCCGGGTGGCCTTTTCGGTGATCAGGGGCCGACGAATCAGATCGGCCAGGGATGGAGTATTGGCGGCATTAATCACTGTAGACCTCCTGAAGAGCCTCAAGGGCCGGGGATGTAATCACGAGATGGTCAGCATTTAGCAGGTCGTGAACATTGAGATTGACGGCGGTAATCAGCTTCACGTTCTCAAGATTGCGGGCTGACAGATAAACCAGCTCTTGCCGTTCGGCAATGATCAGCAAAATCTTGGCGTTGGGGTCGAGGCCCCAGCGGGCGATCGCATCGAGCAGTTCCCGAGTCTTGGGCCGAGAAAACTTATCCTCAAACCCTTCAACCACCACCAGGTCATCGACTCTTCCTTGGAGGGCGGTACGCAAAGCTAGCCGCCGCTCCTTGCGATTCATCTTGACGCTGTAATCGCGAGGCTTGGGGCCAAAGATGACGCCGCCGCCCCGCCACAGGGGCGAACGGTTGGAACCGGCTCTGGCGCGACCGGTGCCCTTTTGCCGCCAGGGCTTACGCCCACCGCCCCTGACCTCGGCGCGGGTCTTGGTAGAGGCCGTGCCCTGACGGGCGTTGTTCATCTGCCGCACTAGGGCGCGGTGAACGATGTGAGAGGCCGACTCTTCTTTAGCAACCTGAAGATCTAGGGATGCCTTGCCCGCCTCTTGGCCCTCCCAGTTTTTTACAACGCACTCAACCATTGTCTGAACCTATCTCTTAAAAAGCTTCAAATGCCTGAAAGTCAAAGACCTAAGCCCCTGATCAAATCAATCAAACTGATCAAACCGATCAAATCTCAGGGCTAGGCTTTGACCCACTTCGCCGGAGCAATGCTGAGCAAACCACCAGGCTTACCAGGAATAGCGCCCTTGATCAGCAGCAGGTTGCGATCGCCGTCTACTCGGACAACTTCAAGCTTGCAGATCGTCACGCGCTCATTGCCCATCTGGCCAGCCATCCGCTTGCCGGGGTAGACCCGACCGGGGGTGGTACCCGCACCGATGGAACCCGGCGCCCGGTGATTTTTAGAACCGTGGGCCATGGGGCCGCGGCGGAAGTTGTGACGCTTTTGGTGGCCTGCGAAACCCCGGCCCATGCTCTTGCCGGTCACATCAACCAGCTGACCTTCGGTGAAGGTTGCAGCGGTCACGGCCTGCCCTAGCTCGAAGCCATCGGCGGCATCAATTCTATATTCTTTCAGGTGACGCAAAGGAGCACTGCTAGACTTGGCCAAATGCCCTAGCTCAGGTTTATTCAGCTTTTTCTCGGTCACCTCATCAAAACCGAGCTGGACAGCTTCATAGCCATCGGTGTCTTTAGTCTTGACTTGAGTAACCACACAGGGGCCTGCCTGCACCACCGTCACGGGGATAGCATTGCCTGCCTCATCGAATATTTGGGTCATGCCCAGCTTTTTGCCGAGAATACCGACTACCACAGCCCTATCTCCCTAATTAGCACAATACGAAATGCGCAGCACTCTCTGCTTTAAGAGCTTTGCGCATCTACAACGACATCAGCTTTTGAACATCCCACAGTGGAGACACTCGCCGAGGCGAGCGATACCGATACAATCGGTCACAATTCAAAAGAAAGCTAGCTTGCTCTGACCTTTAGAGACCTTGCTGGTCAAAATCGCATACACCAGTGGTGGTGCGGTGTCAGAACGGCTAAATGCCAGGACTTGGGCAACTCTCTGAGCCACTCAGTATCCATTTTGTCGGCGATTTACTATGGTACATGCCTTAGATGGAAATGTCTACAGTCTGACGCAGAAAAGTTCTTTGGCCAGGGAATGGCCTGGTTGACGTTGCCAGCGGCTTCGCCAGCTTTACTCTGGACCCGAAAATGGGCCCGAAAATAGTACAATGGCAGCTGTATTCACTGGCCGAGGGTTAACTATGGCGCTGCTAACAACGGGCAAACCCTTCATCAAGGATCTGGAGAGCAACGGCGCGATCGCAGTGCGCATGCCCCTGGAGGGAGGGTTTGAAGGGCGCTACGAGCGCCGCCTCAAGGCCGCTGGCTACGAAACCATGAATCTTACCGCCCGAGGGCTGGGGGATGTCTCGGCCTACCTCACCACCATTCACGGGGTGCGCCCGCCCCACCTGGGCAAAAAAAGCACCGGCAGCGGGGCGGCGGTGGGCTACACCTATTTCATTCCCCCCATGCTGACCTATCGCCTGGAGACCCTGGCACCTAAGGCTAAGGGCATGGTGCTATGGCTGATTGAGGGGCATATCCTGGCGCGCCAGGAGCTGGCCTACCTGGTGAGCCTGCCTACCATTGAACCTCGTGTGAAGGTGGTGGTAGAGGTGGGCGGCGATCGCCACTTTAGCTGGGAGCCACTGGCTAACTTGGTTTAGATTGTGCCAACCAAATACTAAATCTTGAATCTCACCGCAACCGACCCAATGGGACGAGCTCGCGACCCTGGAAGAGACGCTTTTTTAGTTGGCATATGCTGACGGCGGCATCGCTGCGGTGAGCAATGGCTCACGAGGGGCGATCGCCAGATCGCCAGGCTCAGATCCTGGGCTGCTGCTAAACTCGGTTTATACCCAAAGCCCTGGGCTTTCTGTAGGAGGTGTGCGATCGCCTCAGGCAGCCACCGTAAGGAACTGAAGCAATTTGAGAGAACGCTCGTTTGAGTTTTACAGCATCGTCCTGTTCGGGGCTATTCTATGCCGCTATTTTTTAGTGGCAGGGGTGACCCACTGGTTTTTTTATTCGTCTCTAAGTCAGACCTTCATTGACCACCGACGACGGCACCCCATCCCTTCTCGCCAAGCCATTCAGCACGACATTCAGCTATCTGTGTTTTCGGCAGTGGTGTTTGCCCTGGCGGCGGCGTTTGTGCTGTCGGCCTATCACCGAGGGCTAACGCATCTATACCTTGACCATCAACAATACGGGCTGTGGTATCTGGGGGTCAGCTACGGCGCGGTGCTCCTGCTGCAAGACACCTACTTTTACTTCACCCATCGGCTGTTTCATCATCCCAAATGCTTTTCCTGGCTCCACCGGGGACATCACCGAGCGCGCTACCCTACCCCCTGGACATCCTTTGCCTTTGACCCCCTAGAGGCGGTGATTCAGGCGCTGTTTTTAGTCGGCATTGTCTTTGTGCTGCCGCTGCATTTCATCACCATGATTGCTGTGCTGACGACCATGACCGTATGGGCCGTGCTCAACCATTTGGGGCCAGACCGTCTGCCTGCGCTGTTTCCCCACCACTGGCTAGGGCAGTGGGTAATTGGCCCAGCTCACCACTCCATTCATCACCTTAAGTACACCGTTCACTACGGGCTTTACTTCACCTTTTGGGATAAGCTCCTCGGCACTCAAGACCTCAGGTATACGCAGACTCTGATCGATTTTTCGCCAGATATTGCCGACAATCCGTGACCTAAACTTCACCTTATTTGCCAGCCATCATTGCTCCCTGAGCAAGAGGCTGGGTGTGAGTAAATCCTGTTGGGTTATTGTGGGTTCCTCTAGGCGAGCGCTTGAAGTCTCTGGATTGGCTATACCTGCGCCCTTACAATTTAGCCCCTGCGAAATCAGCGCTATGGGTTGGGGGCTTGATGAGAGGCGGTGATTGTTATGTCTTTTAGGCTGGGTGAAAGAAAAACGATGCTCCTAAGATCACAAAGGTAGACAGCAGCAGCACCCCCTCTAGCCAGTTTGATCGCCCGTCAAGGCTAATCAGGTTGGCAAATAGAACCGCGATCACCACCGCGATCACCTCAAACAGGCCAAAGTTGAGATCCATCGGCTGGCCGATAAAATAGCCGATGATCACCAAAATCGGGGCTACCAGCAGCGCCACCAGCAGGCTCGACCCCATCGAGATCGACACCGCCAGATCCATGTTGTCTTTCATCGCCACCCGTACGGCAGTCACGTACTCTGCCGCGCCGCCCACCAGAGGCAGCAAAATCACCCCGGTAAACAGCGCCGTAAAGCCTAGGCTGTTGGCCGCTTCTTCTACCGCGCCCACAAAAATCTCAGACTCGATCGCCACGCCCACCGTGGCGGCAAACAGTACCCCGACCCAGAGCGCCACATTGGGTTTTTCTGCATCGCTGTGGCCATGCTCCAAATCACTCACTCCGACCTCGTAGAGATAGCTGTGGGTCTTGAGCGAAAACAGCAGCGTTAGCCCGTAGACCAAAATCATCACCACCGCCACCGTCAGCGACAGTTGGCGAATGGTGGCGGGTTCGACAATGTTCGACGTGTTGATCACCATGGCAGGCAGCACGATCGCCACCACCGCCAGGCTCATGGTCGAGCCATTGATGCGGGCCACGGTTTGGTTAAAGCTCTGCTCTTTGTAGCGCAGCCCCCCCGCCAGCATCGATAGCCCCATCACCAGCAGCAGGTTGGCCAAAATTGACCCGGTAATGCTGGCCTTAACGATGTCAATTAACCCCGCTCTGAGGGCTACTAGGGCAATAATCAGCTCCGTAGCGTTGCCAAAAACGGCGTTGATCAAGCCACCAATGGTGGGGCCAGTCACCACCGCCAGTTCTTCGGTGGCGGTGCTGAGCCAAATGGCCAGGGGCACGATCGCCACTGCCGACAGACCAAAAATGGTCAAAGCTCCCCACTCCAGCCGTTCCGCCAAAATCGAAATGGGGATAAAAACCAGCAGCCCCAGGGAAACAATATTTTTCGTTGACATAGGTGACCAGTTAAAGAGATCGATTAAGTGGGCAATGGAGAAGCGATATCACCCTATGCAGCTTATGCCTAGCGCTGCCGTTGGTAGTAACCCTATGATTATTTGGTCATAGCCAATGGCCTCTGCCATGGCAGAGGTCATTGGCCCCAAGGCATGACCTACCGGGCTGCTAGCAGCTGCATCATTTGCTCTTGGTTGAGCACATTGCCCACTATCCGACGCGTGGGTTCTGGTGAGATCTGAATCAGGGTTGGGGTAGCGGAGATTTGGGCGGCTTCGGCCTCATCGGGGTGGGTGGTGACGTCGATGACTTGCAGGGTGTAGGCGTTGGGCAGCGACGCCTCTAGGGTGGTGTACAGCAGCCGCAGCATCTGCTCAGTGGCGGCGGTATCGACCCCGCTGACAAACAGCTTGAAGCGGTAGACCTGGGACGACGGGGCACTGAGCAAAGCCTCTGTGGTTGGCAAGGACCCAGTGAATGGCCCCGTGGAGCTAGCCGTCACCTGCTCAACTCGAATAATCAGGTCGTGGCATTCCCACAGTTGGGGAAACGTGGCTCGATAGGACTCAATCAGTTCCATAGAGCATTCTTCAGCGCTGCCGTAGTTGGGCTGCCACTCGACATGGTCTAGGCCAAACAGGGCGTTGAGCAACGGCTGAAACCGCAGGGCACGGGGGTAGGCCTCGGCAACGGTAGTGGCGGCGGCGGTGGTGGCATTGACCCAGCGGTCGACGGTGGCGGTAAAGCAGGGCAGCAAAAAGTAGGGCGGCTCGGCCAGCCCCAGCTGACTTTGCAGCGTCGCGCACAGATCTAGGTGCCAGTGGGCACGCTTTTGCTCGTCGATGCAGTAGACGCAGTCGCCCCCAGGGGTAAACAGGGCAATGCCCTTAAAGCTGGCGGCGACTGGGTTAGCCATGGCAGGCCTAGACACGGCCCCGCAGCATTTGGGCCATCTCGTTTTGCCGAGGCGACATTTCTAGGGCGGTTTCTTCGGTGATGCGGCCTGACTCGTAGAGGGCGTAGAGCGACTGGTTCATGGTACACATGCCGTCGAAGCCACACTTAGGAATCAGGGCTTCGACCTCGTCGAGCTGCCCTCGCAGAATGTAGTCCTTGATGGCGTCGGTATTGATCAAGATGTCGTGGAAGGCGGCGCGCTTGCCGTCGGTGGTGCGGCAAAGCCCCTGGGCGATGACGGCCACCAGTGACTCTGCTAGGGATACCCGCACGGGGGCCTGCTGCTCAGGCTCGAACAGGT
>JBBSLR010000168.1:0-6617 GCA_038255045.1 Phormidesmidales cyanobacterium | reverse complement strand
CAATGAGTATTGTCACGAAATCCATCGTGAATGCCGATGCTGAGGCTCGTTATCTCAGCCCCGGTGAGCTAGATCGCATCAAAGGCTTTGTTACTTCTGGTGAGCGTCGTCTGCGCATTGCCCAGGTGCTGACTGAATCTCGCGAGCGGATTGTTAAAGAAGCTGGTAGCCAACTCTTTCAGCGCCGCCCCGACGTTGTTTCTCCCGGTGGCAATGCCTACGGCGAAGAAATGACCGCCACCTGTCTGCGAGATCTAGACTACTATCTGCGCCTTGTGACCTACGGCGTAGTGGCTGGTGACGTAACCCCCATCGAAGAAATTGGCCTAGTGGGCGTCAAAGAGATGTACAACTCCCTAGGCACCCCCCTAGCCGGTGTAGCCGAAGGCGTGCGCGCACTGAAAGCGGTTGCCGCTGGCCTCCTCTCTGGTGAAGATGCCGCTGAGGCTTCTGCTTATTTCGACTATGTCGTGGGCGGGCTGCTCTAAGCCCCCTGCTTTGTTGCGTTGTCAATTCAACTCAGGTCATTTAGGGAAAAATTATGCAAGACGCAATTACTTCTGTAATTAATTCTTCTGACGTACAGGGCAAGTACCTGGATAGCTCAGCTCTAGATAAGCTCAAAGCTTATTTCCAAACTGGTGAACTGCGGGTTCGTGCCGCTAGCACCATCAGCGCCAACGCCTCTGAAATCGTGAAAGAAGCTGTGGCCAAGTCCCTGCTGTACTCCGATATCACCCGTCCCGGTGGCAACATGTACACCACCCGTCGCTATGCTGCCTGCATCCGCGACCTCGACTACTACCTGCGCTACGCCACCTACGCCATGCTGGCTGGAGATCCCTCCATCCTAGATGAGCGGGTGCTGAACGGCCTGAAGGAAACCTACAACTCCCTCGGTGTACCCATTGGGGCTACCGTTAATGCCATCCAAGCCATGAAAGAAGTCACCTCCAGCCTGGTGGGTTCTGACGCTGGTAAGGAAATGGGCGTTTACTTTGACTACATCTCCTCTGGCTTGAGCTAGTCCAGGCTCATCCATTGCGCTTTGGCCAAGGGCCAAAGTTAACCTAGGCCAGAGTCAGGGGCGAGTGTTGAGGACAATGGGTTGTGCTGTATTGTCTTCCTGTTGTCTAAGCATTGGCCTTCGACTCTGGCTTTTAAGTGTCTGTACCAAGTCCAGCTCGGGATCTGTTGTTTTCCCATCGGCGAAACTCCACTTCTGGACTTGGATTTGGTTTACATCTGTCCAATGAGATAGCAGGAGAGCTTTCGGCCATGCGCATGTTTAAGATCACAGCTTGTGTTCCTAGCCAAACCAGAATTCGCACCCAGCGGGAACTACAAAATACCTTCTTTACCAAGCTAGTACCCTACGACAACTGGTTCAAAGAGCAGCAGCGCATTCAGAAAATGGGCGGCAAAATCGTCAAGGTTGAACTGGCTACCGGTCGGCAAGGGTCAAACACTGGCCTGCTTTAGAGATTCTGCCCCTGGGGAGCGTCCAATAGAAATAGAAATAGAATTTTTTACTGCGTTCTCGCGATGTGTGCAGGGTTGGCCTAGGGGCTGGCCCTGCCGCTTTGTTTTTGGGAGCTATTTTTGTGATTTTTAGCCCAGTCAAAAATCACAAAAATAGTCTCCTCCGCTATACTTGGCCCTTGAACGACTTGGGCCTTGGGCGCGGGGGGTAGCAGAGTGAATATTGCTCGATTAATTCCATGGGTTGACCCCACGGTAGGTCAGTGGTCAGCGGAGGCCCGCTGGCTGCGGTGGCTCACCTTTGTATGGCTGGGGGGCGGGCTGCTGGTGCTGTTTTCGGCTTCCTATGCTGTAGCCGTGGTGGAGCACGGCTACGGGCTGCACTACGTGATGGTGCAGGTGCTCTGGGTAGCCATTGGCCTGGTGGTGTTTAACCGTATCGTCCACACCTCCCTAGACCGCCTGATTCAGGCTTCGGGCATCGGGCTGCTCATTTTAGTCGGGTTAGTGGCGTTGACCCTGGTGCCCTCTCTGGGGGTAACGGTGAATGGGGCTACCCGCTGGCTGCCCCTGGGGCCGTTTATGATTCAGCCTTCGGAACTGATTAAACCCTGCCTGGTTTTGCAGGGAGCTAGGCTGTTTGGCCGCTGGCACCAGTTAACCTGGCAGACCCGCCTGACCTGGCTGGGTATTTTTGTTGGCATACTAGGGCTGATTTTGGTGCAGCCCAACCTGAGCACGGCGGCAATCTGTGGCCTTACCCTCTGGCTGATTGCCCTGGCGGCGGGGCTGCCTTATCTATACCTGCTGCTAACGACGGGTGGTGGGCTGCTGGCCGCCGTGGTCAGCATTAGCCTCAAGTCTTACCAGCGCGAGCGGATTGTGTCATTTCTAAATCCCTGGGCTGATCCCGGAGATAAGGGCTATCAGCTGGTGCAGAGCTTGCTGGCCATTGGCTCGGGTGGTTTCTGGGGCCAGGGGTTTGGGCTGTCTGAGCAAAAGCTGTATTCTCTGCCGATTCAGTACACCGACTTTATTTTTGCGGTATTTGCTGAGGAATTTGGCTTTGTCGGCTGTCTGCTGCTGCTGCTGTTTTTGGGCGTCTACGCCTCGCTGGCGCTGCTGGTGGCCCTGCGGCTAAAGCAGCCTTTACCTCGACTGGTGGCGGTGGGGGCGATGACCTTGCTAGTGGGCCAAGCGCTGCTAAATATGGGGGTGGCTACCGGGGTATTGCCGACCACGGGGCTGCCCTTTCCGCTGCTGAGCTACGGGGGTAGCTCGATGGTGGCGAGTCTGGCTACGGCGGCTCTGCTGGTGCGAGCCGCCAGAGAAATTAATTTGGATCCGCCGGTGCCCCTACGGCGACGACGGTCAAAGGCTGGCTGTCAGGAATCACCGGCCCTGAAGGTTTTAGACGGCGGCAGTGCCCTTTCTTAGCCCAGATTCTGAGCCCAGAAATCTGAGGACAGGTTGCAGGATTGTTACAATAGTGGGTGCCTCTGCACCTCACCGTTCCAGCCATGCTCCAGAGTCTTCAGCTTTATCTGTATGAAATCTCCCAGTGGGCTAACCAGTTGGTAAACAGCCAGCTCACCCAGGTCACCTGGGTGAGCCTATCGGTGGTGGGGCTGGCGGGGTTGCTCACCAGCCTGTCGCCCTGCATGCTGTCGATGCTGCCGATTATGGTGGGCTACATGGGTGGCTATGAGGCGGAGAGTCGCGGTGGGGCGATCGCCCGATCGCTCTCCTTTGCCCTCGGTCTAGCCACCACCCTAGCGCTGCTGGGCCTGATCGCCGGATTCTTTGGCCTGGTCTACGGCCAGGTGGCCTGGGGGCTGCCCATAGTCGTGAGTCTGGTGGCGATCGCCATGGGGTTAAACCTGTTGGGCGTGATGCCGCTGGCCCTGCCCGCCGGGGCTGGCCCCACCTTTGAGAATTTGAACCTGCCCCCCTGGCTGCGGGCCTACGCCCTGGGCCTCACCTTTGGCATTGTGGCGTCGCCCTGCAGCACCCCGGTGCTGGCTACCCTGCTGGCCTGGATTTCAGCGACGAAAGATCCGGTTTTGGGCAGCGCCCTGCTGCTGGCCTACGCGGTGGGCTATGTCACCCCCCTAGTGCTGGCGGGCACCTTCACCGCCAGCCTCAAGCGGCTGCTAGATCTGCGCCAGTGGTCGAGCTGGGTGACTCCGGTTAGCGGGGCGCTGCTGCTGGGGTTTGGGGTGTTTTCGCTGCTGTCGCGGCTGCTGCCAGCCACGCTGGTCTAGGGTTAGCTGGTCGAATTTTGTTTATTTATACTTGAAGGACTCTATGGCTCCGTCTGAAGCTCCCCGCTCTGGCCCCTGGGACGGGGTGCGCGACTATTTTAGGCAAGACCTGCTGCCGCTGCTGGCGGATCTGCGGCTGGCGATTGTGCTGCTGCTGGCGATCGCCGCTCTTAGCATCACCGGCACCGTGATTGAGCAGGGCCAAACCCTGGAGTTTTACCAAACCAACTATCCCGCCGATCCGGCGCTGTTTGGGTTTCTCAGCTGGAAGGTAATTCTGATCAGCGGGCTAGACCATGTGTATCGCACCTGGTGGTTTTTGGCCCTGCTGATTGTGTTTGGGGCCAGCCTGACGGCCTGCACCTTTACCCGCCAGTTCCCTGCCCTGGGGGCGGCGCAAAAGTGGAAATATTACACCCAGCCGCGCCAGTTTCAAAAGCTGGCCCTGAGCGCTGAGCTGTCTGAGACCGACCTCGCCACTCTGGCGACTGGGTTGACCCAAAAGCGCTACCTAGTCTTCCAAGACGGTACTCAGCTCTACGGGCGCAAGGGCATTGTGGGCCGCATTGGCCCGATTGTGGTGCATGCCAGCATGCTGCTGATTTTGCTGGGGGCGATTTTGGGGGCGATGACGGGCTTTTTTGCCCAAGAGATCGTGCCCAGCGGCGAGACCTTTCAAATTCGCAATATTTTTGACGCTGGCCCCTGGGCTGAGGGTCAGATCCCCAAGGACTGGTCGGTGCGGGTGAACCGTTTTTGGATTGACTACACCCCCGAGGGCACCATCGACCAGTTTTACTCTGACCTGTCGGTGCTGAATCTGGCCGGAGACGAGGTAGACCGCAAGACCATCTATGTAAACGAACCCCTGCGCCACCGGGGCGTCACCCTCTACCAGGCCGACTGGGGCATTGCGGCGGTGCAGGTAAAGCTCAACAACAGCCCGGTGCTGCAACTGCCGATGCAGCAGCTCGAGAACGACGGCCCCAGGTTCTGGGGCACCTGGCTACCCACCAAGCCCGACATGAGTGAGGGCGTCACCCTGCTGGCCAGCGACCTGCAGGGGTCGGTGCTGATCTACGACAACGCCGGGCAGCTGATTTCCACCGTGCGCCGGGGCATGGCCGCAGAGGTCAATGGCGTGCGGCTGTCGCTGGTGGATGTGGTGGGCAGCACGGGGCTTCAGATCAAGGCTGACCCAGGGATTCCGCTGGTGTATGGCGGCTTTGGGCTGCTGATGCTGGGGGTGATCATGAGCTATGTGTCGCACTCCCAGGTGTGGGCGCTGGAGCAGGGGGGCACGGTGTATGTGGGCGGGCGCACAAACCGCGCCCAGGTGGCCTTTGAGCGCGAGCTGCTGGCGCTGCTGGAGGGGGTAGCAGCGCCAGCAGGCCAGGAAGCGATCAACCTGTGAGGGCGATTGTGGACTGGCGATTGTGGGCCGAGGATTTTAGCTGGGGCTGGGCTGGAGATAGCAACCGGTTTTGGGGCCAAAGGTATTGGGGTTGACTACCTGTGGGTAGCCCACCCCGGTTTTGGGGGTTAAACCTGGTCGCCATCTACCTCTAGGGGCGGAGGCAGGAGTAAGCCTTGCCGCTGATGCTGTTAGAGTTAAAAAAATTATTCAAACCCGGCTATGACTCCCATTGGGCTTGCAGTTTACACCCTGGGCAAACCGCTGGCCCTGCCGCTGGGGCAGCTGTTTCAAGAACCGATCACCGACCCGGTGGCCATTTTTCTCACCATTTTGGCCATTATGCTGGTAGCGCCGCTGCTGGTGGAGCGGCTGCGGCTGCCGGGCATCATCGGTCTGATTTTGGCGGGGGTGGTGGTCGGCCCCCATGGCCTAGGCATTTTAGGTCGCGACCCCACTATCGTGCTGCTGGGCACCGTGGGGCTGCTGTTTTTGATGTTTTTGGGCGGCCTAGAGACCAGCCTCGACGACCTCAAAAAAGATGCCGACAAGCCAATTATCTTTGGCCTGGCGACCTTTGTGGTGCCCATGGTGCTGGGCACGGCGGTGATGCTGGCCCTGGGCTATGGCTTCTGGGCCTCGGTGCTGGTGGCCTCCTGCTTTGCCTCCCACACGCTGGTGGGGCTGCCGGTGCTCAACAAGCTGGGCATTATGCGGCACCCGGCCTCGATTGCCACCCTGGGCGGCACGCTGATTACCAACGTGCTGGCGCTGCTGGTGCTGGCCGTAGTGGTCAAGGCCGACCAGGGCGATCTCACCTTGAGTTTCTGGCTGTTTCTGATTCCGGCCCTAGCGATCTACACCTTTGCGGTGCTGTGGGGGGTGCCCAAGCTGGGGCGCTGGTTTTTTAAAAAATTTGGCCACGACGAAGGGGCCGAGTTTACCTTTGTGCTGGCGGCGCTGTTTGTGGCGTCTTACCTGGCCAGCCTGATTGAAATTGAGCCAATTGTGGGGGCATTTCTGGCCGGCATCGCCATTACCCAGATCATTCCCCGCCTCAGCCCGCTGATGAACCGAATTCAGTTCATTGGCAACACCCTATTTGTGCCGATTTTCTTGATTTCGGTGGGCATGCTGGTCGATCCACTGATTCTTTTTCGCGAGCCTCAGTCGCTGTTTTTAGTGGCCATCATTGTGCTGGCCGAGCTGGCCAGCAAGTTTATTGCCGCCTGGGGGGCGGCCCGCTGGTTTAAGTGGCCGTTTCCCAGCGCCATGGTGATGTTTGGCCTGTCGATGGCCCAGGCGGCCACTACCCTGGCGGCGATTACCATTGCCTTTGACATTGGCCTGGTGGATGAGGTGGTGGTCAACGCCATCATTTTGATGATTTTGGTGAGCTGTGTGCTGTCGCCCTGGGTAGTGGCTCGCTGGGGTGCCCAGATGCAGAACCAGCCGGT
>JBBSLR010000167.1:0-6625 GCA_038255045.1 Phormidesmidales cyanobacterium | reverse complement strand
GATCACCTTTGAGAACCTGGCCCCGGGCACCCACACCCTGCGCGTGTTTGCCTCGCGACCCTGGCACGAGAGCTTCAAAAACCAGGGAGCCTTTGACCAGCGCACCTTTCACGTGGTCGCCCCCACCCCCCAAAACGAGCTAGACGCCAACGCGCCGCTGCTCACCTATAGCCGCCCCCAGAGCACCTACGGAGCCGAGCCAATCATGCTCGACTTTTACCTCACCAACGCGCCGCTGCACATGAGCGCCCAGGCCGAAGCCAACGACGACCTCCACGACTGGCGCATTCGCTGCACCGTCAACGACCAGAGCTTTGTGTTTGATCAGTGGCAGCCGATCTGGCTAAAGGGCTTTAAGCCAGGCCGCAACTGGGTGCAGCTCGAACTGATCGACGAAGCCGGTAACCCCATCGACAACCGCTTCAACAACACTGTCCGCATCATCGACTACCAGCCCGGCGGCAGCGACACCCTCTCTCGCCTGGTGCGCGATCAGCTAGATATTAAAGACGTAGCGGGCATCATCGACCCCACCTACGTGCCCCCCGCTCCACCCGAGCCAGAGGCCGAGCCAGAAGCCGCCCCACAACCCGAAAACGCTGCACCGGAAGCACCGGAACCGCAACCCGCCGAGCCTGAGGGAACTGAAGCTCAGCCCGAGGCCCCGGCAGAACCGTCCGCAGAACAATCTCCGGCAGAACCGCCCGCCCCCGACGACGATGACATAACCCCGGCTGATAGCGACGCTGCCATCCAGCCCAATCCATTTTTGCAGCCCGAGGTGCCCCCAGCCGCCGAGGCTCCGGCCCCCTTAGCGCCAAGAGATACTCCAGAAATCGCGCCTGAATACAGGGGTGCGATCGCCCCAGAAACCGACCGCCCTAAAACCGTGGACGAGCCTGCCGACGCGCTCAACTCCCCGACGGCAGACGATTCAGCTAAGGACGATATTAATGGCTTAGAACTGCCAGAAACTCCCGCCGTCCCGCCTGTCCTAGTTAAGCCAGATATTCAGCCCGATGATATTGAGCTAGAAGCCCTGCCCGAGCCTGAGCCACTGTCACCCCAACCGCTCGTTTCCCCCGAGGAAAGACCGACCCAGGCCCCCACTGACAAGAGCCTATTGGGTCGCTTTAAGCAGTGGCGTGGTCAGCCCGAGGCCGCCCCAGAAGTCTTTCCTAACCCAGAGTCTGAACCGCCCCAGCAGCCCAATCCAAAGGCATCGCCTCAGCGGGCCGAGGAAATGCCGGAGAACAGTGAGTCTTTGATTGAACCCGACACCACCGACCCCGACGAAGTCACAAAACCCAACGTCACCCTGCCCAGGGCACAGCAAGACGCTCCCGATCTAGAGCAAGCTCCTGACACCGATGATGATGAGCAAAGCCCAGTTGAGCGATCGCGCCCTAACTCGCGGCCCAGAGGGGAGCGATCACCCATCGCCCCAGAGGTTCGCCCTTTTATCTAGGGTTGAATTGACTTAGGCGACTTCTGGAAACTAGTTTCCAGAAGTCGCCTTAATTGACTAACCGCAGGGTGAGCGGGTAGCGGTAGGCCACCCCTTCATTGGCCTTGACCGCCGCCACAATCGTCAGCACCAGCCAGGCAATGCCCAGGACGATGATTAAGGGAATTCCAATCACCACAAAAATCAACACCAGAGACACCAGCATGTAGATGGTCATAGAAATGTTGAAATTAAGCGCTTCTTTGGCCTGGTCGTTGACAAACGACATCTCATCGCGCTTGATCAACCAAATGATCAGCGGGCCGACAATATTGCCAAAGGGAATAACAAAGCCAGACAGAGCGCTGAGGTGAGCCAGCATTGCCCACATGCGCGATTCTGGGTTTGAGTCGAGTTGATTCATTGTTGTAACTGCGGTAGGTGACGGTAAAAAGAGTCGATCTGCCGCCAAGCTAACTCACCAGGCCAGATAGAGTCTCTAGCCCGCTTACAAAATGTAGTATTCAAAGCCATTAACCCCTGCCTCCGTTGCGTTTGCTCTGGAAACAGGGGTTAACACCCAAATCTTAAGCCGCGTAACCTGAGCAGAGTCGAAGGTGCGCGGCTTAGAAGTAATGGCAAAGGGCAACCTTACTCTTCGTCTTCGTCGTCTTCATCGGTGGGGTACACAAAGCTGGTAGACCGCCCGGTGAGTACAGACTTGCCGAGAGACAATGCTTTCTGGGCCTGGAGTGCGCCAGTGCGCTTCCAAGTGGCGCGACGCTGGTCACGCTTTTGTTTGGAGGTTTTCTTCTTGGGAACCGCCATGACAGCAACCGTTAATAGTTCACAACCTTTCAAGCATATAGCAAGAACCAGGTTCTACGCAATTTTGTTTTCGGGTTGCAGCGGGGCTAGTTATCCCCAGCGCCTGGGGCATCATCCATCACCAGATAGCGAGAGGCCTCAAAATACTGTGCCCACTGGGTGACGTCGGGGATGAGCCGCCAATCGCTCCGGCTCACGGGCACGGTCAGAATGGGCACCGAGATACCCTGGTTGTCGCCAATCACGGTGACGATCACATCGGTCATCAGCACGTCGGCGTCAAAACTGCGCTGCACGGCGGCGCGGGCAATGATCTCAGACCGCTGCACCAGGGTTGTAAAGCTTTCGCCCTGCTCGCGCACCAGGTAGAGGTTGACCCGCGAGGTGTAGGCCTGGGCGACAGGCGGGGCAACTAGGGCAGGCAGAGCCACGCCCCCAAAGCCCACCAGTGCGGCCCGCGATAGCCGCAGCCCCAGGGCGGCTGTTCGAGATGGGCGATCGCCCTCCCTCGAACTAGCCCCTTTCAACTTAGACCCCTTTAGATTAGATAGCGATTCCATGGTCTGCTGCTCCACACATCCCCGCAGGATGCCCAAAATGTGCCTTAACGATAGCGACAGAGCCAGTAATCGTCAATAAAGAACTCTCCCAGGCGTTGCCCTATTGCTCATTCTATCGGCTGTGCTGCCGTTTGGCCCCACAGGCGCTACTCTTGCAGGTGAATTTTCAACCCCTATTCTCGCTCTTCGGGAGGCGTCTGCAAGGCATGGCAAGCCACTGGCCCGTGATCGTTGGCATCAATCAATATCAATCGCTTCAGCCCCTGATGTACGCCCAGTTTGACGCCCTCGAACTGCGCGATTTTTTGGTCAATGAGGTGGGCTTGCCTCCCCAGTACTGCGCGCTGCTGACCGATGTGTCGCCCATGGTCTACCAGGGCGCGGCGGCCCCCACCCAGGATGTATTACTGCAGCGGCTGGCCCAGAGCTGCGATCGCGCTGGCCCCGAAGACACAGTGTGGTTTTTCTTTAGCGGCTACGGCGTGCAGTGGCAGGGGCAAGACTACCTGCTGCCCATCGATGCCGACCCCAACCGCATTGAGCAGACCGGCATTCTGATTCAAACCATTCTAGAAAAACTGGCCCAGGGCAACCAGCGCCAGTCGATTGTCATGCTCGACATCAACCGGCCCCAGAGCGCCCTCAACCCGGCCCCCGGTAGTCAGGGGCTGGGTGCCCAGGCGATCGCCCTGGCCCAGGAGCTAGCCATTCCCCTGGTGCTCTCGTGCCAGCCCGACCAGTTTTCGCAAGAAACCCTGGCGGTGCGCCACGGCCTGTTTACCGAAGCCCTGATTGAGGGCATGCGGTTCCACGGCTGTGTGACCCTGGCCCAGATGATCGAGTATTTGGGCGATCGCCTGCCCGAGCTGTGTCAGCACCACTGGCGACCCGTGCAAAACCCGGTGGCGGTGGTGCCCCCCGGCCAGCAGCACGCCATGCTGGTGCCCCCTAGCCTGGTGGGGCAAATGCCCATTGGCGTGCCCCCCAACCACGAGGCTTTTCTCCCCGATCAGTCAGAGCCTGAGCTAGGGATGCCCCTGCCGGGCGAGGCGCCCCAGTGGGACACAGAGTGGGGCCTTCAGCCTGCCCCAGCCGCTGACGAAGCGACCAGGCCCTGGCCCCCGGTAGCCCCCCCCGACCCCGACCTGCCCCCAGGCACCCTACCCACAGTCACCGACCCTACAGCGGTGGCTAAGCCTGCCCCCGAGACGGGTTCTACCCTCTGGCAGCGGTGGGGCCTGGTGGGAGGGCTGGTAGCGGCGAGCTTGCTGCTGCTCGGGGTGCTATGGCGCAACCAAGAGAGCTTTTTAGGCCAGAATCCAGCTTCAGAGACTGCGCCTCCCCCGGCGGTAGCACCAGTAGAGGAATCTCCGGCTGACCCCGCGCCTGAGCCAGCCCTGCCCCCAGCGGCCAGCGGCGAGGCGCTGTTTCCCGGCACCGCCGCCAGCGGCGCAGAGGCCCTCGGGCGGGCTAGAATTGCCCTGGCCCAGCGCCAGTTTGGCGAAGCCCTGAGCTGGCTGAGCCAAATCCCCGAGGTCGAGCGCCCGGTAGACTACCAGGCGCTGGTAGAGCAAGCGGAAACGGGCTACGCCAATGCCGACCTGTCGGGCGATGCCGCCCTCAGCCAGGCCCGCCGCCTGATCGAGCCAGTCTCGGCCTCACTGTTTAACGATGCCATTGAGCAGGCCCGCCAGGTGCCCGTGGGCGACTCTGCCTACGACCAGGCCCAGGTCGATATCGCCCGCTGGAGCCAGGTGATTTTAGACCTGGCCCAGGGTCGAGCAGCCTCGGGCGATTTAGCCGGGGCCATCAACGCCGCTCGGCTGGTGCCCGAGTACCATGGCGAAACCTGGGGCCAGGCCCAGAGCCAAATACAACAGTGGCAGCAGCAACAGACCAACCGACAGCTGCTGCAAGAGGCCCAGAGCCTGCTACAGCCCGATCAGGCGGCGTCGTTTCAGGCGGCGATCGCCCTGGCCCAGCAAATTCCTGCCGATTTCCCGGAGTCGCCCGTGGCCCAGGAGCGCATCGATCAGTGGAGCCGAGATATTTTGGCGATCGCCCGCGCCCGCGCCGCCGCTGGCCAGCTCCCCGGCGCGATTTCTGCCGCTGGCCTGGTGCCTCCAGGGACCAGCGCCTATGACCAGGCTCAGGAGGAGATCCGGGGGTGGCAGGGGGAGTAGGTGGTTGGATGGGTGGATGGGTAGGGGCAAACGGTGTGTGCCCTGCTGATGGGATCACACCACTAGGGTCTCTAGGCGGCTGACGGCGCGATCGACAATATCTAAACTGGCCTGCCAAAATTCGGCTTGGCGAATGTCCTGCTGGAGGTGGTGCTGCACCAAATCTTCTGCCGTCATGGTGCCGGTATCGCGCAGCAGGTTGGTATACAGATTTTTAAACCCGTCGCCGTAGTGGTCTTTTTGGGCGTAGATGCCCAGGCTAAACAAATAGCCAAACAGGTAGGGATAGTTGTAAAAGCCCAGCCCGGAGATCGAGAAGTGCAGCTTGCTGGCCCAAAACATTTCGTCGTAGCTGCCCAGGCTGTCTTCGTACCAGTGCTGCCAGCTGTCGGCCATCATGGTCTTGAGGGTGTCGGCGAGCACAAAGCCCTGCTTGCGGGCCTCTACCAGCTTTTGCTCAAAGGTAAACCGGGCCGGAATATTGAGCAAAAATGTCACGGCGGCAGCCCCCTCCTCCCAGGCAATTTTGAGCTTTTGCTCAGGGGTGCTGGCCTGCTCAAACAGGGCGTCGCGCACCAGGGTTTCGCCAAAAATGCTGGCCGTCTCGGCCAGGGTCATGGGGTAGTAGGTTTTGTAGCGGGGCAGATCGGCCATCACCCAGTTGTGCCAGGCGTGGCCCAGCTCGTGGGCCAGGGTCAGCACGTTGTTCATGCTGCCTTCGAAGGTCAGAAAAATTCGCGGCTGCTTGGGTTCGGCAAAGCTGGTGCAGTAGGCTCCGGTGGCCCGGTGCGGGGTCGGGTGGGCGTCGATCCAGCCCTTTTCGGCCATCATCATGGCAAAGTCTCCCATCGCCGGGGTGAACTGCCCAAAGGCGTTAGCGACTAAATCAATCGCCTGATCAAAGGAAATCCCCTCGCCCTGGCCCTCGCCCTGGCCCGCTGCCGGGGGCGGCGCAAACAGATCCCACGGCTCCATAGTTGAGATTTCGAGCACCTTGCCCATGGCGGTCAAGGCCCGCTGGCCCAGGCGGCGGCGCTGGTAGGTGGCCGACATCATGGCGTCGAGGGTGGCGCGATCAATCCGGCTTTGGTGGCAGCTTTTGTCGAGGTAGTGCAGGCTGCGGTGGTGCGATCGCTGTTTGGTTTCTTCCAGCCGCCAGCCGTTGATGGCATTGAGCACCGCCGCCACCGTTTCGGCCCGACTTTCCCAGGCCCGGTTGATGCCGTGCCAGGCCTCAGTGCGCATCCCTCGGTCGGGGGAACTCAGGAGATTAGCGGCTTTGGCCAACCCCACCGAGCTGCCGTCAACGGTGCATTGCAGGGTGCCCGCCAGCTCGGTGTAGAGGTTGCCCCAGCCCTGGAGACCGTTCACAGAAAGGCCGGTGATCAGCTTTTCTTCGGCCAGGCTGAGCAGCTGGTCATTGAGCTGGCGCTGGTGCCCCAGCGAAAACCTCAGCTCTTCCAGCACCGGATCGGCCACCAGGGCAGCCATGAAGTCGTCGTTTACCCGCAGCAGAAAAATATCTAAGGCCTTCGTGGCCTGGCTGATCTCTGCGCCCAGCTGCTGGAGGGTGGGCTTCCACTCGCTGGCCTTGGCATCGCGGCAGT
>JBBSLR010000166.1:0-6630 GCA_038255045.1 Phormidesmidales cyanobacterium | reverse complement strand
GGCGTAGTTGCCCAGCCAGCCGTTTTGCTTGAGCTTAAGCGGCGGGGCCGAGTAAATGTACGACACCATAGAGCCGCCCAGGGCCAGGGCCGTGATGATCGGGAAGTCGTGGCCCGCCCAGCGATCAAGGCTGTAGGCCACCGCCAGGCCGCCCACCAGCAGCACCAAAATTTGCGTCACCACCTGGGGAATCGAGATCGCCCCAGAGGGGATGGGCCGGTAAGGCTCGTTGATGGCGTCGATGTCGCGATCGTAAAAGTCGTTGAGGGTCTGGGTGTAGCCGGTCAGCAGCGGCCCCGCAAACAGCATGCAGGCGGCGGCAATCAGCACGTATTCCAAACTCCAGCGGTAGTTGCCCGACGAGGCCGCCCCGCACACTACCCCCCAGATGAGGGGAATCCAGGTGATCGGCTTCATCAGCTGTAGGCGAATCTTCCAGATCGAGGTTTCCCCGGTCTTGGCCCCCTTCATCCCCAACAGCTGCCGGGCAGCGTTGCCTTTGCCTGCGGTTGCGGCCTCGGGGGTAGCTGCTGGGATAACCTCTGCTGGGTCTGGAGCGTCGTTGACCGGATTGGGGGACGGTGATTCAGCCATGGTGGTGTGAAACTGCTACAGGTCGATGAAATATCGGGTCAGCGCCATGCCTCTCCACGGTGCCATATTTTTTGAGCCAGGGGCAAACCGGGGCCGGTGCAGGTTAGCTATTTTCGTCAAACTAGCCCATAGCCATGACCTGGAACGGTTAGATCAGGGCTGTCGGCCAGCGGGGGCGATCGCCCCCTGGCCTAGCTAAACGAAATCACCAGGTGCTGGTCTTGAAACTTGGCCCCGGCCACGGCTTTGCCCTGGAGGGCCGCAGGCAGCAGCAGGTTGCGCCGCTGGTCGCCCGCCTCGACGGTGACCTCGGGGCCATACTGGGTGAGCTTAACCTGAGATTTATCGAAGCTGGGCAAAAAGAGCCGCACGGTCTTAGCCGCCACATCTACGCTGACGGGCCGGGGGGCCGCTGCCGCCCACTGAGCCAGGTCGGGCAGCGCCTCCACCGCCGCCTCCCAGCCCTGATCAATCACCGAGGGCAGCGGCACCTGGGGCAGCGGCGCGAAGGCGTTGATCTGCTCGCCATCGAGTCCGCCGTGGTTGACCAAGACACCACCCACAGTCAGGCCGATCTGCTGGGCGCTGCCCCACAGGTAGCGGGCGGTGGCCACCGCCCCGGCTGTCGGCGTGGTGACCAAGAAGGCGGCCACTCGGTTGGGGTTAGTCACCGCCTGGCGACCGTCTTCGAGCTGCGATCGCACCTGACCACTCGACTGGTCGAGCACATCCCCCGACCAGTCGACCGCCAGCACCGCTGCGGCCATGGGCTGTAAAAAGGGCGATAGCACCTTGCCCACGTCCGACTGCTGAAACACGCCGCGAAACCGCCGCATATACCAATCCAAAATTTCGGGCATGCCCAGCATGCGCAGGGTGGCCAGGGCATCGCTGCCGTCGTAAACGATCACGTCGTAGCGATCGCTGGCGTCAAACTGGCGCAGGGCATTGAGAGCCAAAGCACCATCTACGCCCGGTATGACCCCCAGCTCTTGACCATAGACCGCCTTGAGAAAGGGGGTGCGCAGGTACTGGGCCTCCAGAGCTTTGACCTCATCCCAGCTCTGCTCTAGCAGCGCCGCCGACTGCAACTGCATGGCCCACAGGTTAGGCTCTACCTCCGCTGGCGCGGCTCCGAGGGGCTGGCCCAGCAGCAGCGCCGGGGCCGGGGTCACATCTTGAATGGCCAGCAGCACCCGCTGACCTGCCCGTGCCCGCTGCTTAGCGGTGGCAATGGCCACAGTGGTAGTGCCGCTGCCGCCCTTGCCCAAATAGGTGAGAATTAATGCCATAGAGAAGCTGAGCCTGCGCGTTTTTGGGGTCATAGCGTCTGAGCCGAGATCGGCTCAGACGTTCACTGTTGAAGCCCATACCAAGCCCAGCTCGGGGTCTGGAGTTTTCCCCCAGGCAGAACCTTACCGCTGGACTTGGTACAGATTTATTCGATTTACCTAAGGGCACCCCGACTGTTTGGGAACCCGTAGGTAAATCATCGCAGGAACTCACGGGCTATGAGATCCCTCAAAAGAAGGGTTCAACCCCTGTCTCTGCCAAGTCAAGACCTGGATGAGGTTTATTAGCGCCGCCGTCTCTTACTGAATCTCAGACAGCTCATCCTCAAAAAACCAGGTGGTATAGCTATCTTCAAACTCCACCACCACGCCTACGCCGCTGCCGTCTACCATTTTGAACTGGCTGACAATGCCGCGCTTGCCCAAGTAGGCTGCCACATCTTTCGAAACTCGATCCCGTAGCCGAGATACCTTTACCTTTTTGCCAATCTCTAAACCCATGTCTACTGAGGGCTCCAACTGCATGTCTAACGATAAAACCAAAACATAGTGTATCAGCGTCTTGGCCCCTGGCGATCCGATATCGTAGAGCCTGGGCGCAGGTTAATCTGTCGCTGGCGGATATTGGGTAGGGGATAGGGAGTGGGTGGGTGAGTAGATGGGTGGGTGAGGTCTGGGTGGGTGAGGTCGGCAGAGGCGGGATGGGTCGTCTCTATTCAGGAGACTTCAGGTCAGGAGACTTCAGGGGATTGGCTGGAAGCAGAACGGTAAGGAGAACGGCAATGCTGGCGAAACGGATTGTGCCCTGTTTGGATGTCAAGGCGGGGCGGGTGGTGAAAGGGGTGCACTTTGTCGCTCTGCGCGACGCTGGCGACCCGGTGGAGCTGGCCCAGGCCTACAACCAGGCGGGGGCCGATGAGCTGGTGTTTCTCGACATCACCGCCACCCACGAAGACCGCGACATTATCTACGACGTGGTCTACCGCACCGCCGAGCAGGTGTTTATTCCTCTGACCGTGGGCGGGGGCGTGCAATCCTTAGAGACAATTAAAAAATTGTTACGGGCCGGGGCCGATAAGGTCAGCATCAACTCGGCGGCGGTGAAGCGGCCCGAGTTAATTAGAGAGGCCAGCGATCGCTTTGGGGCGCAGTGCATTGTGGTGGCCATCGACGCTCGCCGCCGCACCGATCCCGCCGACCCCGGCTGGGATGTCTACGTGCGAGGCGGGCGCGAGAACACCGGCCTCGATGCCCTGGCCTGGGCCGAAATGGTGGTCAACCAGGGGGCGGGCGAGCTGCTGGTCACCAGCATGGATGCCGACGGCACCCAGGCGGGCTACGACCTCGACCTCACCCGCGCCATTGTTGATCGCGTGCCCGTGCCGGTGATTGCCTCGGGCGGGGCAGGCAACTGCGACCACATTCACCAGGCGCTGACCGAGGGCAAGGCCGAGGCGGCGCTGCTGGCCTCACTGCTGCACTACGGACAGCTCACAGTGCAGCAGGTGAAGGAGCATTTGCGCGATCGCAACGTGCCGGTACGCCTGCCCTAGCCTCGGCCGCGCCGGGTCAAAACCGAAGACTTTCTGTGGAAACCTGTCGGTTTTATGAATGCCTGTTACGATGTGTAACATAGGAGCTAGATGCGTTAACACTGGCTGCTCAAACCGTTACTCAAACAGTTTTCCATGCTGCTGCTCATCCTGACGATTGTTATTGCCCTGGTGGCCTGGGCGCTCCGGCTGATGGAGCAGGCCGTCAAGGGTCAGGAGTTTTCCCTGATGCTGGCGGGCTTTTTGGTGGCGTCTTCTGCCGCTGCCATGATGGGCGTCTATTTTCTCATGGGCAACTACATCGTCTACATGGATCACGCCGCCCAGCAAATGTCCAACCTGGAGGCGATGGATATTCCCTACACCACCTACGCCAGCGCTGCGGTGCCTGAGTCGTCCAACCTCATGGCCGACTGGTTGACCCAGGTAGAGTAAATACTCCAAACTCGCCGAACAGATACAACGGCGCACTGAGAAAGCCCAGCGCGTTCAAAGTCATCGCTTTCACCACTTGCCCGGCACTGACATGCTTCCAGCAATGGGGTTAAATCCGTTAAGTTTACTCCCCGTGGCTTAAATTAGGTGACCAAGGTGACAGCGCCCGTATCGAGGTCGTAGCGGGCACCAACGATGTGTAACTTTCCAGCGGCTTGGCGATCGCGCACCAGTTCCGACCGTAACAACTGGTCAACCTGGTAGCTCACATTAGCCGACACCGCATTGTCTACCGCATCCCCCGGCTGCCCCTTTACACTCTCCACCGCAGGCAAAATCGCATCTACAAACGTCCCCATGGCTCCCCCCAAAATGCCGTGGTCTACCGCCGCCGTGACGGCACCGCAGCGCTCGTGGCCCAGCACCATCAACAGCGGCGTTTCTAACAGAGCCACAGCATATTCAATGCTGCCGATCACCGCAGGGGTGGCAATATTGCCCGCCACGCGCACATCAAAAATATCGCCCAGGCCCTGGTCGAAGATAATCTCGGCGGTCACCCGCGAGTCGGCACAGCTCAGCACCGTAGCAAAGGGGTGCTGGGCCTGGGTCAGCTCGCGCACCCGCTCCTCCGACTGGTCGGGGTGCTCTAGGTGGTGCCCAGTAAAGCGCTGGTTGCCGTCTAGCAGCCGCTTCAGCGCCTCCTCAGGGCTGAGGGAGGACGGCGTTAGCGTGGCCGCTGCCGCCGACTTCATCGACCAGGGCCTAGCCCCCAACGCGGCTAACCCCAGCACCCCGCTGCCTAGGGTCAAAGCCCGACGGCGGCTGATATTCTTTTGGCCATAGCTCATAATTTCAATCCCCATATAACGACTCCCGATTTAGTGAGGTACGCCCTGGCTGGGTTCTAGATCCCCCCAGTTTCTTTTTGTTTAAGTTCCGCTCTGCACCCCCCTATCAAGGGGGCAGGGGGGGATCTTCGTGGTGTACTTTGCCCGAGTGAGATTCGCTACAGCGACGCCACACATTTAATTGAGCGAATTTCCATCACATCGGAGATGTAGCAGGTGCCCCCAAACTTGTTCAACAGCGGCCGCACATTTTCGACCACGGTTTTAATTTGATCGGGCATGCAAAAGGCAATGATGTAAACATTGTCGAGCATGGTCATGTCTAAATCTTCGCTGCCTTCGCGCAACCCTGCCCCTTCGACATTGCGAATCACCGCATGGCCATGGACGCCTGATTTATTCAACACAGCTAAGATTTTGGCCAGCTCAAAGGAGTTGGCAATAATCTCAATCTTTTTAACAAGGTGCATGGGCTTAGCTCCACAACAGGTTTATGCCGTACAGATAGAGGGGAATTCCGACAATAATGTTGAACGGAAACGTCACCGCCAGAGCCGTAGAAACGTACAGGCTGGGGTTGGCTTCGGGCACCGTCAGCCGCATCGCTGCGGGCACCGCAATGTAGGAGGCACTGGCACAAAGCACCGCAAATAAAAGCGCGTCGCCCTGGGGCATATTGATTGCCCTGGCGATCAGCAACCCAATACCGGCATTGAAAATTGGGATCAGGATGGCAAAGGAAATCAGAAACACGCCGGTTTTCTGGAGGTCTTTAATTCTTTTGGCGGCGACTAGGCCCATGTCGAGCAAGAAGAAGGTCAGCACGCCGTAGAACATGTCTTGGGTGAAGGGCGATAACACTTCCCAGCCGTGCTCCCCGGTGAGCATGCCGATGATCAGGCTGCCCACCAACAAAAAGACCGAGCTGTTGAGAAAGGCGTCTCGCAGCACCTCAGACCAGATAAACTCTCGCTTTTCGTCTCTGGCAAAGAAATTCACTAAAATCAGCCCCACAACGATGGCAGGAGATTCCATCAGGGCCAGGGCCGCCACCATAAAGCCGTCAAAGGGGATGCCCAACTCGGTTAGAAAGGCGCTGGCGGTGATAAAGGTGACGGCGCTGATCGAGCCGTAGGTGGCGGCGATCGCCGCCGAATCGTAGGTATCTAGCTTGAGCCGTAGAATAAAGTAGGTATACAACGGCACCGCACAGGCCATCATAATCGCCGCCAAAATCGTCAGCACCACCTGCTGGTTAATGCCGCTTTTGGTCAGCTCGACCCCACCCTTAAACCCGATCGCCAGCAGTAGATAAAGTGAAAATAACTTAGGAATCGGCGGCGGGATTTCTAAGTCAGACTTGACTAAAACAGCTATCATTCCTAAAAAGAAAAATAGCACTGGAGGATTCAAAATGTTGGACACGATCAAGTTGGCATTCATGTCCACCTCTTTTGATGCTGACAGAGCTGAAAATTAAAAAAACTTTGCATTCTGCAAATTTTAATTATCTATGATGTATCGCGTTGAATTGCCCCCTGTCAATGGTTTCAGCAAAATCTCTTGCTGCGGCAATTTTTCGCTAGGTTAATTATGCATAAAATAGACCCCAGGATTTTTGAAAACCCTGAGGTCTATGGCAATCGTCACATTGGTAAGGAGAATGGCGATGGCTGGGGCAAAAACCCGGCTGCTAACCTCCAATCACTAAATTTCGAGGCACTTCACGCCACTGCCTGAGCGGCGTACTGGGCCGCTAGGGCGCTGAGCACCGCCTCGGTAGACCCCGTCCAGCCGATGATGCCATCCTGGGCTCGCAACATTTCTAAGGTGGATTGCTTAAAGGCGGGAAAGTAGCTCTCGGTGGCGTCTTCGACCAGCAGGCACTCGTAGCCGCGATCGTTG
>JBBSLR010000165.1:0-6647 GCA_038255045.1 Phormidesmidales cyanobacterium | reverse complement strand
CCCTCCATCAAGTGAGCATCAATGATCTTTTCTCGAAAATCAAGTGAGTAGGCTTTCATTACACCCTCCTGCCAGAAACGCGATAGTGTAGCGCCGTTCTGCATTTCCTTTACTTTGATCGTACCTCGCTCGTCTAGGATCCGCTATAGTTTTATTAGGGAACATTCCGATGAAGCAGGCTATTGGCACTTCCTTGCTGATTATTGCTATGAATTCAGGAGTTGGTTTTTTGGGCTACCTCGGGCGGGTAGAGCTGAATTGGGCATTGATCAGTTCATTTACCCTTGCTGCTACTTTAGGAACTGTAGCAGGAACCTATTTAGCTCAATTTGTTCAAGCCAAGCAGCTACAAAAAAGCTTTGGCTACTTTCTCTTAGCAGTTGCCACATTTGTATTATTTCAGAGTCGTGATGCGTTTGTATCTCCTCAGCTAGTAACCTTTGCTAAAATTAGCTTGGTGGCGCAGGAAGCTCTAGGGCAGTCTCAAGACCAGAACATAACGACCTTAGAGAACTCGATAATTTTCTAGACCTTTGTTTTACAGCAAATACGAAGAGTTCCTAGTCTAGTTGCCCGCGCCGCAAAGCACCACCACAATATCTCTTGACAGCTCTTTCGTAAAACATTTCAAAATTTGTCCAGCGCAGCGCTAGACAATTACGGGGTAAGCTCAACCGGGTAGCTGCGCACGCAGGCAACTATTCAACCCACAAGCCTTCAGCACTACAACGGAGTTTGGATGTACAGCGCTTGATCCACAACTGGGTTAGACCGCACTGGGAGCTGCGCAAAAAGACGACCCCAGCTATGGCAATGGGATACTGTGACCGGCCCATCTCAACCTATGAGCCATTGACGACGCAAGGGTTTCAGTTCATCACCTGTTAAGAGACCAGTGCCCCCACTCTCGAAAAACTTGTTTGGGATCTCCGGTTAAAACCGCGACTCATACTCAATCGAGAAAATGTTATCCCCAGCAAAGTTGGTGGTGCCTCTGGCCCGAATCTGGTCGGTCAGCTGGTACGACAAGCCATACTGGGGCGGTTTGCTGTTGTTGAGAATTTCCAGCACATCCACACTGGCGTTTTCGCCCAGGGCAAAGGAGCCTTCTACACCAATGCCAATGCCCACGGTGCTTTCGGTGGCGGTGTCGGTGGTGGGGAAAATACTAAACGATCGCAGACCAACGGTGTCGGCAATGCGATCGCCAAAGGTGGCGATCGACCCCGCCCCCACAAACCCGGCCAGCTGCGTTAGCGATGAGCCATAGACGTTGGTGACCACGCTGCTGCTCAGCAGGGCAAGCAGTTCTTCCTGGCTGCGCGAGGGGCGGCTGGTCAGCGTTAAAAGCCCGCCCGCCTGACCGGGGGTGGCGCTATCCTGCAGGTCACTGACGTAGCCGTAGGCGGTGGCAAAAACCGAGACAAACTCCACTTTGCCAAAGGTGGTAATGCCTGAGGGAGCGGTAATTTCGGCGCTGTCAAACGGGGGTGCTTCGGTAATTTGGGCAATGTCGGCATCCTGTACCCTGGCCCGCATTTGCACATTTAAGAATGGATCAAGCCCGTCTTCAGGGAAAAACGTAGCGGTATTTTCGGCATCCTGCACCAGGCGAAACTGGATCGAGAAAAGGTTAATCCAGCCGCGATCGAGGGTCAGCACCCCGCTGGGCTGCAGGTCCGTCAGCGTTCCGTTGACCTCGACACTGCCCGTGGCCGTGATGTAGTAGAAAGGCTGCCCCACAATCGTTAAATCGTTGCTCAGGTTCAGGGTCAGGCCGCTCAGCCTGACTCGACTCAGGGGACCATCCAAACTGGCCTGATCTACCTCTGGCAGGTCAAACCCATCGATCTCAGCCCGGTATTCCTCCACATACCCAGGCAGCGGCTCTGCGACTAGTGGATCTGCCGCATCGTCTTCCGGTACCTCCAGATCGGCTGGTGCGGCTTCAAACCGCCCCAGCAGGTCGTTGGCTCTCAGCACGCCATCCCCCACCTGCACAGCGCCGGTAACAATCGGGTTAAATAGAGATCCGCCCACCAAGACATCACCGTCTAGTTCCGCTTCCACAAAACCTTCGTAGTCAACCTCGACCTGGTTGAGGGCAATGGCCAAGCCCTCAGCCGCAGGCGCTTGCTTGGCCATTGCCAGGGCAGTGGTCGGTGCCCCAACGGGCAAACGCCCTGCCACCACAATCTCGCCGCCGCCGTAGTTGGCCTGTAGCTGCTCGACCAGCACCTGGTCGAGGTTAAAGCGAATGCGGCCGGTCAGGTCAGTCACCGGCTCTGAAAGTGCCGTACTGACCAGCGTGCCATTCTGAAATTCGGCCTGGCCCACCACTGCCGGATCGTCCAGGGTGCCCCCAATTTGCAGGCTAACGCGGCCCTGCCCCCTCTGCCAGCTCAGCCGCTCGTTGGTAATCACATTCAGCAGCTCCAGGCCCTCGTCTTCTAAATTCACCAGCACGCTAATTTGCTCGCTGGCGGGTTCGACAGCCATAAACGGCAGGGCGTAGGGAATCTCTCCCTCAACGGTGACTTCGGCTGGGGCAGCCACCACAGCCGCGCCGTCAAAGCTCAATCGGGCGTTGTTGTAGGCAAAGTCGAAGGCTACCGACTCCAGGGGTTGCTCATTCAGGCTTGGATTGACCACTGCCAGCTCTCCGACTGCGGTTGGGTTCTCCAAGCTCCCATCGAGTGTGACCGTCAGCGCCAGGTCTCCGTCGGCTTCCACTGGAACATCGACAAACAGCTCCGCTAGCTCCACGGGCACCCCGCTCGCCTCTAGCTGTCCGTTGAGATTGCCCGTGCTGCCCTCGCCCACAAAGCTAATACGCGTGTCGTCGGACTCAAACAGCAGCGGGTCGATGTCGAAGCTGCCCTGGTCGTAGCTGGCTGCCAGGGTAAAGCGGTTGCACAAGTCCCCTGGCCCAGGGCCAGCCGCGCCGAGGGGTTCGCCAAACTCAATCGTTTCGACAATGGCACTCGGCTCCTCTGCGCCTGACATCACCGCTGCCGAGTCGCAGGTGATCAGATTGCCCCAGGTCCAGTTTTGGCCCTGAATATCGGCCTCAGCCTGGAGGGCGTCGGCAGCAAACCCATCACCCTGCAGGGTGATGGTGCCACTGAAGTTGCCTCGTAGGTCGGCCAGGGCGGGCAGAGCCAGCTCGGTGTCGTCGGTCTGCCGTTCGTGGCGGGCCAGAAATAGGGCAAAGGCCTCTAGCTGCTCCAGAAAAGGAGCCGTGGGCAAATTAGCGGCATTCAGGTCGAGCACCTCGGCCCCAAACCCGGTGTCAGCCTCGCGGGGCAGGCCGATGTCGGCAAAGATTTCCCAGTTGAGGGTGGCCAGCAGGTCCTGAAAGTTGCCCGATACGATGTCGATTTGGGCGTAGTAGTCGGGGGTGGGGGTGCCCAGATCATCTAGCCAACCGCTGATCAGGTAGCGGCTGTCGTCAAAGACCAGGGCGGCATTGGCCAGCTCGACGCGGCCATCGTTGTAGGTAAACTGGGCCTCTAGACTCTCGGCCACTAGAGTATCGAGGGTAGGGTTGAGAATGCTGGCGGTGCCCTGAACCGAGAGGTTGTCTAAATCGCTCAGGTCGGCGGTGATGGTGCCATTGAGGGTGCCGCCCAGGGGGCCGAGATTGACGACGGGAGCTACACCAAAGGCGTCAAGGGGAACGTTTTCGACGGTGGCGGTGAGCCGCTGGTTGACTACCCGGCCCACGGCAACGGTGTCGCCCAGGCGAATATCAAACTGGCTGGGCAGCAAATCCTCATCCAGGGTGGCGAGAATGCGATCGCGCCCGCCCCGCAGCGCGATCGTGCCGCCCTCGGCCAGGGCAAGATTCACCGGCCCCGACAGCTGAGACTCAAAGGCCGTGGTATCTAGGGCCAAGTCGTTAACCTGGGCATTGCCGACTAGGCGCAGGTTAGCTAGCGGACCGCGCAGCTGGCCGTCAAAGCTGACCACACCGGACGGGTCGAAGCGATCGCGCACCGCTGCGGGCGCAAGCTGGGCCAGGAGGCTGAGCCGGTAGCGGTTCACCCGCACATCCAAATCGACGGGGCCAATCGGGTTAGCCTCTCCAAAGTTGGTCGCCACAAACCCGCTGGCCGCCACTCCGGGGGCCGAAAAACGCTCCACCTGAATGCCGTTCCCCACCCAGCGAAAGGCGGTCGTCCAGTCGCCCGACTCCAGGAGAGAGGGGGCACCGGGGGTCGGGGTGAGCTGGGCGTTGGCAATTTGGGCCGTGCCGCTGGCTTGGAGAGCGGCTAGCGATAGATTATCCAGGCTGCCAGCGGCAGTCAGGTCGGCGGTCAGAAGTCCCTGCACCCGGTCGGTGAACCGATTCACCGGCAAATCGGTCGTATCAATCTGGGCCGTCCAGGTGCCCTGGTCAAGCTGAACCGTGGCGGTGGCGTCGAGGGTGCCCTGATCGACCTGAAACTGGGCGTTGTCGACTACCAGGGTGTTATCCCGGTAGGTCAGTTCGCCGCGGCCGGGGTAGGTGGCCTCGGGCAGCCGAAACTGGAGCGTCGCCAGCGGGTTTTCAAAGGTGCCCTGAAGTTCTCCCTCAGCCAGAACCGAACCCAGGATTGCCTGGTTGGGTAGCGACAGGCCGTACTTGTTAGCCAGAGCATCTCCTGGCAGGTCAGCCTGCAGGTCAAAGGCAAAGGCGGGGCTGCCCTCGACGTCCAAATCGACCTGGCCCGTTCCGGTAATAAAGCCCCCTTCGACTGGCACCACCCGCAGGGTTTGCAGGTCGACCTGCTGGGGCGTGGCGGCAAAGCTGGCGGTCAGGGTTTCGAGGGTGACCTCGTCGAGCTGCACCGGCCCCTGGTTTTGCAGCTGTCCCGCTAGGCGAGGTTGGTCGATATCGCCGGTCAGGGTGCCGTCAAAGCCGAACTCCCCTGCTGATTCAATGGGTAGATCGACCTCCAGCAGGTCGGTCACGGTGGCGATCGCCACCGCCGGAATCTCAACCTCCAGGTCATAGCCCTCGTCCAGATCGACCGTCCCGGCGGCGGTGAGAGGAATCTCACCACCCAATTGCAGCTGAGCCCTGTCTACCATCACCTGCTCGCCCCGAAACCGCAGCGTCGTGTCGATGTCAGTAATGGGGGTAGGCAGCTGGGCCACCAGCACCTCGCCATCGCGCAGGCGGGCGGTGCCTCGGGCTGCGGTGAGAAAGCTTTCGGATTGCGATCGCAGCTCTAGCTCCAGGTTGCTGTTCAAGGTGCCGCCAACAATACCCAGCGACGGCGGCAGAAACAGGTTAAACCCGGCGGTGGGCAGATCGGTAGACCGCAGGGCCAAGTTGTAGGCTTGCTCCTCTAGCAGCCACTGCCCATCTACCGCAAACTCGCCGTCGTCAATGCGGCCGCTGACCTCAAATAAAATTTCCTGCAGGTCTTGCTCAGCGGGGCTTAAAAACTCGGCGCTGGCGTTTAAGTCAGTAATTAAAATCGCCTCGGCTTCCACCACCGCCTGGTCGCGGGGCAAATCTCGAAACACAGAGGCGCGCCCGTCCTGCACCTGCACTTTGACCAGTTCTAGCTCGACTGGGCCGCTGGTTTTGTCTTCTTCCGGGTCGGGCAGGGTAAGGTCAACCCAGCGGCCATCAGCGGCCTGCACCAGCGCAATATCCGCCTCGATAAAGGTCAGGCTGTAGCGCAGACTGCGTCTAAACAGCAGGTCAGGCCAGCTAAAGGTGACGTCTACCGCCTCTGCCGTCGCCCCCGATGCCACCGCATCGGTGGGCGGCAGGATCGACGACCCCAGGCGCACTCCATTCCAGGTCAGTCGTTCAAAATTGCCTAGCTCAAAGGGGCGATCGAGACTTTCTTCCAAGGCTGTCTCGACCCAGGGAATCAGGCGAGCATTAATCAGGTCGTCGCCCCATACCAGCAGGGCTGCGCCGCCTACCAGAGCGATCCCCCCCAGCCCTGCACCTACCTTTAGCAGGGTCGGCACCATCCGGCGCAACACCTGGCGCTGGTGCCTGTCCTGGTCTTGATTAGGCGGCGGGCTGCTCGGCTGAGTCATAGCGATCTTCGCTCAGAGGACTGATAGGAACAGACCCTACCCAAAAGTCATGTAGACCATACAGAGAATCAGTGTTGTAAGCAAGCCCCCCTGGGGGACTTAACTGCTTTGATCGGGCATTGTGTCTACGGCCATTGAGGCCGCCCCCATGTTGAAACAGACTGCCGGGATCACCGAAAAATATTTCACCAACTCCGTGATTTAAACGGCATTCTCAGATACCGCCATCAAGAGTCGCGACCTCAAGCCCGCGCTAAAGAGGTTGAGCTCACGTCGACTGCAAATAAGCTGAAAGCCTCTAACAGTTCGGTGTCTAACTATCACCGACCTGATTGGATACTTCCGGTTCGCTCATTTCTAAGGGGGTTGCCTAGATTCTGGCCCCAACCGGGTGTAAATACTCACTGGGAAATCGAGGGCCTGTAAGATACGCCGTTGCAACGACGTTAGTTCGCTCAGATGGGCATAGGTCTGCCCTCGGACATTCACCATTACTAAGGTAATGTCGCGAAAACTGGCCAACAGTCCTTCTGCGGTCGGACGAGCCGTGGCCCGCTTGGGATTACCGGGATAGAGCCCAGGCAGAGTCTCTAGGAGGT
>JBBSLR010000164.1:0-6671 GCA_038255045.1 Phormidesmidales cyanobacterium | reverse complement strand
ATTAACGTAATCACCTGAAAGGCAATCTTCCAGAAGCGTTCGTCCCGCAGCATTGCCTTCAGGTCAAAGGACTTGCTGCCGCTGTCATGGGCCATCTGTAGATACCTGGGTTAAGTCAGTACAAAAGCTGTAAGCAAAATAATCTAAGAGCGACGTCAAGAAAAGTTCAATTTGTTACAAGGGTTTATGAAAAAGGCGCAGCCAAGCTGCGCCTTTTGAAATTCACAGGGAGGTCAAACAAGATCCCTAGAGAAGAACGTTTCTCCTCTTTGCAGCCCAAGCATTTGCGGCCCAAGCAGCGTTACATCAACTGTCCCCTCTAGCGGAAGGGGGGAGAGTACATGAGACCACCCTCATTCCACAGCGCGTTTTGGCCGCGCTCTAGAGCAAACTCAGAGTCAGCGCCCACGTTGCGCTCGTAGATCTCGCCGTAGTTACCTACCTGGGCGATCACCTGCGCCATAAAGTCGTTGGGTAGACCCATGTCGGTGCCCAGGGTGCCCTCTTGCCCCAGGAAGCGGGCAATGTCAGGATTCTCAGTGCCCTCGAAGGTGGCAACATTGTCGGCGGTGATGCCAAATTCTTCAGCCTGAATCAGGCCGTAGGTAGTCCATTTGACCACGTCGAACCAGGCGGAGTCGTTGTTGGTGGTTACCGGCCCCAGCGGCTCTTTTGACATGGTGACTTCGAGCAGAACGTGCTCGTCGGGGTTGGGCAGGGTGCTGCGGCGAGCCACCAGCTGCGACTTGTCGGAGGTCATGCCCTCACAGCGGCCTTCGGCATAGGCGGCGTAGGCCGCGTCGGCATCCTGAAACACCACTGGCTCAAAATCAACGTTGAGCTGGCGCATTTGGTCGGTCAGGTTGAGCTCGGTAGTGGTGCCAGTTTCAACGCATATGGCTTTGCCAGCGAAATCTTCTAGGCTAGTGATGCTGCTGTCGGTTTTCACCAGCATGCCCTGACCATCAAAGAAGGTGGTGGGCGCAAACTCAAGGCCCACGCTGGTGTCGCGGCTGATAGTCCAGGTGGTGTTGCGGGAGAGCATATCCACCTCACCCCCAGACAGGGCCGTAAAGCGCTCGGTAGAGTCAAGGCGACGATACTCTACAGCCTCAGCATCGCCTAGCACAGCAGCCGCTACGGCTTTGCAAACATCTACGTCAAGGCCAGTGTAGGTACCGCTCTCATCGACAAAGCTAAAGCCTGGAATGCCGCCATCAACGCCACAGATAAGCTGGCCTCGGCTTTTTACTACATCTAGACGGCCACCGCCTGAAGAGGTTGCACCCTCGCCGCCATCGGCGGTGGTGGTGGTGCCGCCACCGCAGGCGGCTAGAGTTAGCCCTAGGGCAGCTGCGAGTAAACCCAACTTACGCATGAATCAATCCTCACTCACATAAAAAACACTGCAAAATTTATATCCGAACCGGCTGAAGTTTTTACTCAAAACCGTTGGAGTGTTGCACTTGCTTAACACTCCAACGGTTTGAGTTTTCATTTTGTATCACAGGCAACAAGATGCCGGGGGGAGATCCAGATTTAGGCAACCCATAGTCGCCAGCCGGATCCATCCTTAAATACTTCTTGTCACAGTAATTGTGAGCGAGTCGAATAACCTATCTTTCCTGCGCCAGGTCGCGAATGAGGGGGATTTTGGCGCGAATGTAGTGATTGAGCTGATCGGTTTCGGCAGGGTCAATGTACTGCTGCCCGGAGAACTGTTCTAGCAGCCAGCACACCAGGCTGTTGTCATCTAAAGCTAAAAGGTAGCTGCTCTGGGAGCGCTCTACCAAAGACCATAGGTGCCGCAGAAGATGGGGGTTCATAGAAACTGTTAATAATTTCTTTAGATTTATACTAGTCCAGTCGTCTATTGATACGGCAATGGCAAAGAATTATTAACATCGCCTGGCACTACCATCGCCTAGGGAGCGGCGGCGCAAATCTACCCCAGGGCCGAGATATTGGCAGGGCCAGTCTCAGCAGGGCCAGTCTCAGCAGGGCCAGTCTTAGAAGCGGCGGCAGACCATGCGATCGCTCGGGCTACGGTGCAAACGCCGCCGACAGAAATACCGCTGCGGCGCAGGGTTTGGGCGGCTGATTGGGCGGTGGCACCGGTGGTAAAGATGTCGTCAATCAGCCACACGGTGGTGTTTCGCAGCTGGTTGACCTGGCCGGGGGCGACGGCAAAGGCCTGGGCCAGGTTGCGCTGGCGATCGCCGTAGCCCAGGCTGTGCTGGGCCTGGGTAGCCTGTACCCGCAGTAGACCATGGCTGTAAAGGGGCAGCTGGGTGAGGCGACAAAACCAGCGGGCAATTAAGTCGGCCTGGTTAAACCCCCGCTGCTGAAGCTTGGTGGGGTGCAGGGGAATGGGTACGATCGCTGTCGGACGGGGCGATTGCGGTAGGGCAGGCCGCTGATCTAGCCAGGTTTGCCCCAGCTCGGTGCCCAAAAACTGAGCGATGTCTTTGTGGCCATCGTATTTAAGGCCGCCGATCAGCTGTCGCAGGCCGCCCTCGTAGCGCCCCCAGCTGACTACGGAGAGGCCCGGCTGGCTGCGATCGCAGGGGGTATCGCTCTGGCACTGGCGCACCTGGCGGCAGCAGCTCGGGCACAGGGCCGCTGGGGTAGACCGCTGGCAGAGGGGGCAGTGGCCCGCCAGAAACAGGCTGAGCAACTGCTGCTGCCCCTGGTTAATTAACGCTGCCGGTAATAATCGGTGCATATATTTGGTGCATAGATTCGGTGCATAGACTGTTTTTGAGTTGCGATCGCGGCCCTTGATACTGGTCGCGGCCCTGGGAAAATGGGCTGAGAAGAACCCTTTTGGGTCTGTTTCTCTGGCTTTATTCCTTTGGGTCTATTCCTCTAGGTCTATTGTTGGCCAAGGTTTGGGGCCAAGGCGTGGGTAAAACTAAGGAACCTGAGCGCATATTGAGGCCGATTGCCGTTGCGCAGAATCTCAATCGCGTAGAATCGGTAAATATTAGGACACAGATTTTACAAACCAGTGGTTAGGCGCTCACGCCCTAGATTTAAAAAACAAGCCATTGCCCAGAGCCTAGCGACGGGTAATGCTGATGTAGATAGCATCCAACCTTGAGAACAGTCATTTATCAACCACCCTCAGCCACGGTTGCGTGAGGGTTACTCATCCTTTCTCCGCATGACCTGGCTTCGATCTCTGGATGAGCTAGATGGGGCTGATCTGCGCGCCGTTGGCCCCAAGGCCTATCATCTGAGCGTGCTGAAGCAGCGGGGGCTGCCCGTGGCCCAGGGATGGGTGCTTGCGGCGGCGGCCTGGCACCACAGCCTAGGGCAAATCGTGAAGCCCAGGGGTCAGCAGCTAGCTGCCGTCGATCATCACCTTCAGTACGGCGAATTTGGGGGCAAATTTGAGGGCCAGTTTGAAGACGAATTTAAGGGCGAATTTAAGGCGTTGCAGCAGATCAGTCAGCGGTGGCAGCAGGCCATGCGAGCTGTTCCAGGGGTAACTCCGACCTCGGCAGACTGGCAGCCAAAGCCAGAAACCGCAGAATTTATGCCCCCGGCCTGGATGCTGCGGGCCTCTCTCTGGCTCGGTGGAGCAAAGGCAGCCGAAAAAGAATATTCGTCGGCAGCCGGTCTGCTGCCAGCCCAGATCGAAGCCGATTTGAGCGCCCTGCCCCAGGTGCTGCCCCAGTTTTGGAGCCAGGCGCTAACGGCGCGCTGTCTGGTAGTTTGGCAGGCCTACGGACAGCGCCTACAAGACCTAAATCTGGCCACGCTGGTGATGCCGATATACCCAGCGCTGCTGTCGGGTACGTTGACCCTCGACCATGGGCAGGCTGCCCTGACCCTGGTCGAGGGGCTGGGGCTAACCCTCAGCCGGGGCGAGGCGATGCCGGCCCGCTGCTGGATCAGTCAGGGCCAGGTGGCTACCGCCACCTGGGAGGCGGGGTTTCAGGAGCGTCGCTACCAGCTGATGCCGGCCTCTCGGTACCGCAGTTATGGGGAGGTGATGGCCCAGCCTATTCAAGTGGTGCGGCGCGATCGCCCGGAGTTGTCGCCCCGCCTAGACAGCGCTCAGCTGGCCCATTTTTTGGCCATTGGCGGTGCCGCTCAAGAGGCGTTGGGCACCGCCAGCGTGCGTCTAGAGTGGCTGCTGTATCCCAGCGCCGACCCTGCCCACCCCACCCTGGTGATCACCCAGGCCGACCCCTGGCATCAGGCTACGGGGCTTAGCCCCGCATCGCGCCCAGCGCCAAGCCCCCCGCTCCGCAGCCAGCCAGCGCTGTTGCCCTTGGCCAGCACCGTGGTACAGGGCATTGGGGCGTCGTCGGGGCGAATTCAAGGCGTGGCGGTGGTGGCTAAAGACGCTCAAGCTTTGCCCAGGCCGCTGCCGCCGGGGTGTGTGGTGGTTTTGCCCGACCTCCAGCCCGATGCTTTCTTGCAGCTAGGCTCTGTGCGGGGCATTGTCACTGAGCGAGGCGGGGCCACCTGCCATGCGGCTATTTTGGCCCGAGAGATGGGGATTGCAGCGGTGGTGGGGGCACCCCTGGCCACTCAGCTTTTAGACAATGGCATGGTGCTCTGGCTCGATGGCGATCGCGGTGTGATCTATGGCCTCAGCGAAGAGGCCGCTCAGCACCATCAGTTTCAGGCCGTCGTGGCCCAGTTTCAAACCGACCCAGCCGCCGCCAGCGGCTCGCTCTCCGCTGAGCAGCGAGGGCGCTACCAGCGGCTGGCCACCCAGGTGATGATCAATCTGAGCCAAACCCGGCGGCTCGAAACCCTTTCATTAGAGGATGTCGCCGGGGTGGGTCTACTGCGCTCTGAGTGGCTGCTGCTCGATATTTTAGACGGCCGCCACCCCTGGGACTGGGTTGACCGGGGCCAGGAGGCCGAGCTCCAGGGGCGGATTGTGCAGCAGCTAGAGCCAATTTTGCAGGCCCTGGGGCCGAAGCCGCTGCGCTACCGGAGCCTAGATCTGCGATCGCACGAGTGGCAGGGCCTAGCGGGTAGCCCGCCGGTAGAACCCAACCCCATGCTGGGCCTGCGGGGCACCCTCAGCTACGACATTGACAGCCGCCTGTTTGAGGTCGAGCTGGCGGCCTTGGCCACCCTTCAGCGGGCCGGCCACAACAACATTCAGCTGATTTTGCCCTTTGTGCGCACCGTCGAAGAAGTAATTGCCTGCCGCCATCTGATTCAGCGGACGGGCCTCACCGACCACAGTGGCTTTGCCCTGTGGATCATGGCGGAGGTGCCCTCGGTGCTGTTTTTGCTGCCCGCCTACGCCCAGGCCGGGGTGCAGGGGATTGCGATCGGCTCTAACGATCTCACCCAGCTGCTGCTGGCGGTCGACCGCGACCAGCCGATCATGGCCAGCGCCTACGACGAGCGCCACCCGGTGGTGCGCTTGGCCATGGGCCACCTGGTGCAAGAAGCCCGCCGCTGCGGCCTGCTGTGCTCGATCTGCGGTCAGGCTCCGGTGCGCCACCCCGAGCTGATTGCCGACCTGGTGGCCTGGGGAATTGACTCCATCTCGGTGGAAGCCGCCGCGCTGCCGTTTACGCTGGAGGCGGTGTGGCAGGCGGAGAGGGGGTAGGGGGTGGGTGAAAGGGTGAGGGGTAGGGCTCGGCATAGGAAGCGGCGATGACCGATAATAAAACCGTTGTGCAGACAGTTAATTTTTATGGCTCTTCCTACCAATCTCGCTACCCTAGACGGTGCTCTCTTAGCTCCCGATTCGCTGGCTGACAAGGTTGTTCTCTTTGTCAATGTGGCCAGCAAGTGCGGCCTGACCCCCCAGTACAGCGGCCTGGTAGAGCTTGATCAAGCCTACGGCGATCGCGGTCTGGTGATTGTGGGCGTGCCCTGCAACCAGTTTGGCAAGCAAGAACCCGGCAGCCCTGAAGAGATCAAAGACTTCGCCAAAACCAAGTACGACGTTGACTTCACCCTGCTCGAAAAGCAGGATGTCAACGGCGCTGACCGCAGCCCTCTCTATCAGTTTTTAGTCGGCAGCGGCCCCGACATCGGCTGGAACTTTGGCAAGTTTCTAGTCGGCCGCGATGGCGAAGTGATTGCCCGCTTTGAGCCTCAAACCGCTCCCAACGACTCGGCGCTCAAGGCTGCGATCGAAGCGGCGTTGGGCTAATCGCCGCTCGAAGCGGAGTTGGGCTAGTCACCTAGGGAGCTAACACATCCCGCAGCAGGTCTTGGTGCATCAGGGCGCGGTCTACCCGCGACTTGATTTGGTCGGGAGAGAGCGGGTCGCCGTTGGCGTAGACCTCTAGCCAGGCTGTGGTGAGCTGCTCTGGGGTATCGGGCCAGCGGTGGCTGGCCCCCTGGGGGTTGAGGTCGGCCCAGGGCAGATCTAGGTCGGCCATCAGGTAGCTGACCTTGGGGTCATAGCTGAGGCCAAAGCAGCGGCAGCCTTCCGCTGCCGCCATAATCAGCGCGTGCAGCCGCATGGCAATGGTCATCTCTACGCCGCGAAACAGGCCCTTGAGCTGACGCGGGTCACTGAGGGTGTAAATCCGGCTTGGCCCCGGTAGTCGGGGCTGCATGTATTCGGCCATGGCCAGATCTTTGGTCGGCTGAAAGGGCACCAGCAGTAGGCAGGTGTGGGTGGCTTTTTGAAACGAGGCCAGCGCCTGGGTGAACTGGTCAAGGCGAGCTTCGGT